>NZ_AJFC01000176.1:0-19552 GCF_000256505.1 Rhodococcus sp. P14
CGGTGTCGGAACTCGACGCGGTCCTCGGCGCCCACGTCGGTCCCGGCGCCGTCGGGGTGGTCGTCTCCCGAGCGTAGGAGTTGTCCACAGGCGGACGGTTCATCCACAGATTCGACGACTCGTCCCAGCCTTCGCGGTGGCGGCGGTCGTGTCCGGTTAGCGTCGCGCCATGGGCAGCAGCGACGAGCACGACCTCGTGCGCAGACGGCTCGACGGGATCGCCCGGTCCGCCGGCGACCGTCCTCCGGCGGCGCCGGACGACGATCCGTACCCGTGGTACGACGCGGCCGGCACCGCCGATCCGCCGGGTCCGTTCGAGCGGTTGCGTGCGGCCCGCTGGCAGACCGGTCGCGGCGGGACCGGGGCCCTGGCGGTGGTCGGTGTCGTGGTCGTGCTCGTCACGCTCGTCGTGACCTGGCGCGATCGTCCCGTCGCGGAACCGGTTCCGCCGCTGCCGGCGGTGGAGGTCGCAGCACCGCCGGCGGATCCCGTTGCGCCCCGGCAGGACTCGGCGCCGGAGGAGGTGGTGGTCAGTGTGGTGGGCCTGGTGGGCAAGCCCGGCCTCGTACGAATCGCGCCCGGCTCGAGGGTGGCCGATGCGCTCACGGCCGCGGGCGGCGCCCTCGAGGGGGCGGACCTGACCGGATTGAACCTGGCGCAACGCCTCGCGGACGGCGACCAGATCGTGGTCGGCACCCTGCCACCGGTTCCGCCGGCGAGCGGAATCTCCGGCGCCGCAGGGGCAGGGGACGCCGGAACGTCCGGCGCGCCCGAGGCCGGGGGGCCGGTGAATCTCAACACCGCCGACGAGGCGGCCCTCGATGCGCTGCCCGGCGTCGGTCCTGTCACCGCCGCCGCGATAGTCGCGTGGCGCCGGGACAACGGTCCGTTCAACGACGTCGAACAACTCGCCGAGGTCGACGGGATCGGTCCCGCGCGGCTGGCGCGCCTGCGGACGCTGGTGGTGGTGTGACCGAATCCGGCCGTGACGACGCGCGCCTGGTACCGAGCGCGGCCGCGGCGTGGGCCGCAACCGCGCTCGGGTTGCACGCCGGCTGGCAGGTTGCGCTGGGGCTCGCGGCGATTGCCGCGCTGTGCGCGGCGGCCACGCTCGTGCCGACCCGCCGGGGGCGGTTCCGTGCCGGGGCCGCCCCGCTGCTCGCGGCTCTCGTCGTCGCCGCCGGGTCCTCTGCGGCAGTCGCACTACGGGTATGGGCGGTCGAGACGCATCCGCTTGCCGGCGCGGCCGCGCGTGACGGCTGGGCCACCCTGGCGGTCGAACCGACCGAGGATCCGAAAAGACTGGGGGACAGCGGATTCGGGGGAGATCAGGTCCTGGTCCCGGCGAGAGTGCACCGCGCCGACCTGGGGGCCGGTCGGTACACCGGCGGCGGGGCCGTCGTGGTGTTCGCCCCCGCCGAGGAGTGGGCGGAGCTGCTGCCGGGGCAACGGGTCACCCTGCGCGGCCGGCTCGCCGAATCCGGCGGCGCGAACCTGACGGTGGCCGTGGTCCGGGCCGACGGCCCACCCCGGTCGGTGCAGGCTCCCTCGCGGGTGCAGCAGTGGGCGGGGCGGATCCGCGAGCGACTCGCCTCGGCGTCCGGAGCGGTGCTCCCGCCCGCTGCGGCCGGCCTCCTGCCGGGCCTCGTGGTCGGCGACACCTCACGCCTGCCCGACGACGTGCGGGAGAGCTTCCGGGTAGCGGGCCTGACCCACCTGACGGCGGTGTCCGGTGCCAACGTCAGCATCGTTCTCGGCGCGGTGCTGCTCGCCGTGCGGGGACTCGGCCTCGGCCCCCGCACGGGCGCCGCTCTCGCGGCCGTCGCGCTGGTGGCGTTCGTCGTCGTCGTGCGCCCGTCGCCGAGCGTGCTGCGTGCCGCCGCGATGGGCGCGATCGGATTGCTCGCGCTCGTGACGAGCCGACGACGGAACGGGCTGCCCGCCCTGGCGGCCACGGTCGGGGTGCTCCTCGTCGCCGCACCCGAACTCGCGACGGACGCCGGGTTCGCCCTGTCGGTCGCGGCCACCGCCGGCCTGGTGCTGGTGGCACCGCTCTGGGTGACCCGGCTGCGGGCCCGCGGGTGGCCCCGCGCGGCGGCCGAGGTGTTCGCCGTCTCGGCGGCCGCATTCGTCGTGACCGCACCGATCGTCGCCGCGCTGTCCGGCACCGTCAGCGTCGTGGCGATCGCGGCCAACGTCCTGGTCGCACCGGTGCTTCCGCCGTTGACCGTGCTCGGTACCACCGTCGCGGCGGTCTCCGCGGTGTCGCCGGCCGTGGCGGAGCTGCTCGCTCGCGGGACCGCGCCCATGCTGTGGTGGATCCTCGAGGTGGCAGCGCGTGCCACGGCCCTGCCCCTGGCGGAGGTGCCCGTCCCGGCGGGCGTGAGCGGAGCGGTCGCCGTCGTCGGCGGGCTCGTCGCTGCCCGGTACCTGCTGCGGCTACGGCGCGGACGCCCGGCCGGGGCACCGACGGTGATGTCCGGGGGACGTGGCACGATCGATCGGTGACCAACCCGCAGTTGCATCTCGTGCTCGGTGACGAAGACCTCCTCGTCGAACGGGCCGTCGCGCGGATCGTCGGTGCCGTCCGGGCCCGGACGGGGTCTGGTCCCGAGCTCACCGTCTCGCGGCTGCGCGCCGGCGACGCCGGCGCCGCCGAACTCGCCGAGCTGCTGAGCCCGTCGCTGTTCGCCGAGGACCGGGTGGTCGTCCTCGAATCCGCCGCGGAGGCCGGCAAGGACGCCGTCGCACTGATCGTCGACGCGGCGACCGACCCACCCGAGGGGGTGACCCTCGTCGTCCTGCACAGCGGCGGTGGCCGCGCGAAAGCCATGGTGGGCGAACTGCAGAAGTGCGGCGCCGAGACCCACGAGTGCGCCCGGATCACCAAGCCGGCCGAGCGCGTGGACTTCGTGCGGGCCGAGTTCCGCACCGCCGGTGTTCGAGTAGCACCGGAGGTCGTGCAGGCCGTGATCGACGCCGTGGGCTCCGACCTGCGGGAGCTGGCGGCGGCGTGCAGTCAGCTCGTCGCCGACACGGGCGGCAAGATCGATGCTGCCGCCGTGCAGCGTTACTACTCCGGCAAGGCCGAGGTCACGGGGTTCGAGGTGGCCGAGAAGGCCGTCGCGGGTGACGAGGCCGGGGCGCTGGAATCGCTGCGGTGGGCGACGCATCGTGGTGTCGCGCACGTCCTGCTCGCCGACGCCCTCGCCGA
This sequence comes from Rhodococcus sp. P14, assembly GCF_000256505.1. NCBI lineage: Bacteria > Bacillati > Actinomycetota > Actinomycetes > Mycobacteriales > Nocardiaceae > Rhodococcus > Rhodococcus sp. P14. The sequence goes on from NZ_AJFC01000176.1 coordinate 3,215, forward strand.
TGCCGTCCACACGATCGCACGAGTCGGTTCGGCCGGGCGCGGCGACCCGTTCAAGATGGCCTCGGAACTCGGGATGCCGCCCTGGAAGGTGAAGAAGGCCCAGGGGCAGGCACGCACGTGGGATCCCCGATCGATCGGGGCGGCGCTGCGAGTGGTGGCCGATCTCAATGCCGACGTCAAGGGCGCGGCCGCGGACGCCGACTACGCGGTCGAGCGCGCCGTGCGCCGCGTCGCGGAGCTGGCCGGCCGGACCCGTTAGACGACGGAAGCCGCCCGGTCCGAGGACCGGGCAGCTTCCGGAGCAGAGCTTGCGTTCTACCTCAGAGTCCGTTGGCGACCTTGGCCAGAGCGGACTTCTTGTTGGCGGCCTGGTTGGCGTGGATGACGCCCTTGCTGGCTGCCTTGTCGAGCTTGCGGCTGGTGGAGACGAGGAGCTCGGTGGCCTTGTCCTTGTCACCGGCGGCCGCGGCCTCGCGGAAGGAACGGATCGCCGTGCGCAGCGAGGACTTGACCGACTGGTTGCGGAGTCGGTTGCGCTCGTTGGTGCGGATCCGCTTCACCTGGGACTTGATGTTGGCCACGCGTAAAATCCTGTCGTCTTGCTGGTAGTTGGTCGGAAAGCTCTGGGCGCACTACGGCACCGACGGACCACGATACCAGCGGCCCGGCGGAACCCCAAAACTGGTACCCGGGACCGCACACCGGGTGCCGATACGGTCGCGTCCGGCCGGCCTGCCGGGAACTGTCCTCGACGTCACCGGAAGTTGTTGTGGCGGTCATCCGGCTTGCGTAGTGTCCGCTGTGTTCTGTTGCGGTAGTGCTGTGCGGCCGGTGGGCCCGTCTTCGACCCGCGGTGTTCGCCAGTGCGGATGTTCGACACATCGGATCCGGTCCTTCGGGGCCGCACGACGCGAGGTGGGCGCATGACGAACGAACACGAGACTGGTCCCGAGGACCGGGCGGCGAACCGGAAGGCGGACCGGGTACGCGGCGGTGCCGAGCCCGAGACGGCGCTCGAAGCCGTCGAGAAGGAAGAATTCTCGGACGCGAAGAAGTACGCAGCGGAGGCGATCGGCACGTTCGTGCTCGTGTTCTCCGCGGTCGGCACGGCGGTCTTCGCCGGAGACAAGGTCGGCAATCTGGGCGTCGCGCTGGCGTTCGGGCTGACGCTGCTCTTCCTCGTCTACGCCATCGGGCCGATCTCCGGGTGTCACGTGAACCCGGCGGTGACGGTCGGTCAGCTCGCGATCGGGCGGGTCACCGCCAAGCGGGCGGTGTTCTACATCGTGGCCCAGATCCTCGGCGGGCTCGTCGCGGGCGTGACGATCTACTCGGTGGCGCAGTCGCTCCCGACCTACGACCGGGCCGCGCAGGGACTCGGTGCCAACGGTTGGGGACCGCACAGCCCGTCGGCAGTGGAAGGACCGCTGGGCGGGGTGCTCATCGACGGTTACGGAATCGGCGCGACCATGATCGTGGAGGTGCTGCTGACCGCACTCCTGGTGTTCGTGGTTCTCGCCGCGACGGACCAGGCCTCGGACGTGCTGCTGGCCGGCGTGTCGATCGGCTTCACCCTGACAGTGATCCACCTGATCTCGATCCCGATCGACAACACCTCCGTCAATCCGGCCCGGAGCATCGCGGTCGCTCCGTACCAGGACGGTGCGCTCGCGCAGCTCTGGCTGTTCATCCTGTTCCCGCTGATCGGCGGCGCCCTCGGGGCGCTCGTCTACCGGTCGCTGTTCGGCCGGTTCGCCGGGCTGCGGCCGTCCGTGGCGCCGCCGGCCGGCGTCCGCCGACGGTGACGGGACGCGGCTACCGCCGACGGTGACAGGACGGCCGGCTACCGCCAGCCGTAGTCGGCGCGCAGGCGCGCCGCGACCTGCTCGAACCGGGACCGGCCGAGCACCGCGCCTTCGCGCCGGATGCCGTCCTCGGGCACGTCGAGCACGCGGTCCAGCCGGACCCAGCTGGGCCGGTTGCCGGCGTCCCAGCTGCCGTTACCGAGCGCCAGCCAGTCCCGGTGACCGTCCCGGTCGTCGTTCGACGACAGCATGAGGCCGAGCAGGGTGCCGCCGTTGCGTCCGACGACGAGCACGGGCCGGTCCTTGCCCTTGGTCGCGTCCTCCTCGTAGGCCACCCACGTCCACACGATCTCGCCCGGGTCGGCGCGGCCGTCGAGATCGGGGGCGTACGCGATCTGCCGGGCGCGCTGCGCGGTGGGGGAAGTACGGGAGGTCACCGGACGGCCCGGCTTCGGGACCGGTCGGGTGGTGTCGGCTGTCCCGGAGCCGAGGGCGGTCCGGGCCCGGTCGAGAGCGCCGGAGCGCTGCATCTGCTCGAGCAACCGCGGCCCCTGCTCGACCGCGAGCCGTCCCAGTTGCCTGCCGAGTTTCTTCCATGTGCCAGCCACGTCGGCGAGCTTAGCGGCGCCCGCCGCCGCACAGGTGCGGCCGCGGGACCGGACCCGCCGCGACTTGGATATTCTGCAGGGGTGACCGCGGCCCGCCAGGGCTGCTGCCCGTCCGAGTCAGGAGCCCGACATCAGCACCTTCGCCGACACCACGTTCACGGACCCCGCGAAGATCCGGAACTTCTGCATCATCGCGCACATCGACCACGGCAAGTCGACGCTCGCGGACCGCATGCTGCAGCTCACCGGTGTGGTCGAGGAGCGCCAGATGCGTGCTCAGTACCTCGACCGGATGGACATCGAGCGCGAGCGCGGGATCACCATCAAGGCCCAGAACGTGCGGCTGCCGTGGCAGGTCGACGGCGAGGACTACGTCATGCACCTCATCGACACGCCCGGGCACGTCGACTTCACGTACGAGGTCTCCCGTGCGCTCGAGGCGTGTGAGGGTGCGGTGCTCCTCGTCGATGCCGCCCAGGGCATCGAGGCGCAGACCCTCGCCAACCTCTATCTCGCTCTCGACAAGGACCTGACGATCATCCCGGTCCTGAACAAGATCGATCTGCCCGCGGCCGACCCGGACCGCTACGCCGCCGAGATCGCACACATCGTCGGCTGCGAGCCCGAGGAGGTGCTGCGGGTGTCGGGCAAGACCGGGGTGGGCGTGCGGGAACTGCTCGACGAGGTGATCCGGCAGGTACCGCCGCCGGTCGGCGACCGCGACGCGCCCGCCCGCGCGATGATCTTCGACTCGGTGTACGACACCTACCGTGGCGTCGTCACGTACGTGCGTGTGGTCGACGGCAGGATCGTGCCGCGCGAGAAGATCAAGATGATGTCCACCGGCGCCACCCACGAGCTGCTCGAGGTGGGCATCGTCTCGCCCGAGCCGAAGGTCACCACCGGGCTCGGAGTCGGCGAGGTCGGCTATCTCATCACCGGCGTGAAGGACGTGCGTCAGTCGAAGGTCGGCGATACGGTCACCTCGGCGCGGGGCGGCGCCGCCGAACCCCTCACCGGTTACCGGGAACCCCGCCCGATGGTCTACTCCGGCCTGTATCCGGTCGACGGGTCGGACTATCCCGTCCTGCGCGATGCCCTCGACAAGCTGCAGCTCAACGACGCCGCGCTCACCTACGAACCCGAGACGTCGGTGGCACTCGGCTTCGGTTTCCGGTGCGGCTTCCTCGGCTTGCTGCACATGGAGATCACCCGGGAACGACTCGAGCGCGAGTTCGGCCTGGACCTGATCTCCACCGCTCCCAACGTGGTCTACCGCGTGGTCCTCGAAGGTGGGCAGGAGCACATCGTCACCAACCCGTCGGACTGGCCCGAAGGCAAGGCCCGCGCGATCTACGAGCCGATCGTCAAGTGCACGATCATCTCCCCGAGCGAGTTCATCGGTTCGATCATGGAGCTGTGCCAGTCGCGGCGTGGCGAACTCGGCGGCATGGACTACTTGTCCGAGACCCGGGTCGAGCTGCGCTACACCCTGCCGATGGCCGAGATCATCTTCGACTTCTTCGACTCGCTGAAGTCCCGCACCCGCGGCTACGCCAGCCTCGACTACGAGGAGGCCGGGGAGCAGGAGGCCGCACTGGTGAAGGTCGACATCCTGCTGCAGGGTGAGGCCGTCGACGCGTTCAGCGCGATCGTGCACAAGGACGCGGCCGCCGCGTACGGCAACAAGATGACCACCAAGCTCAAGGAGCTGATCCCGCGGCAGCAGTTCGAGGTGCCGGTGCAGGCGGCGATCGGGTCGAAGATCATCGCCCGGGAGAACATCCGTGCGATCCGCAAGGACGTGCTCGCCAAGTGCTACGGCGGCGACATCAGCCGCAAGCGCAAGCTGCTCGAGAAGCAGAAGGAAGGCAAGAAGCGGATGAAGACGATCGGCCGGGTGGACGTCCCGCAGGAAGCGTTCGTGGCCGCGCTCTCGTCCGAGGCGTCCTCGGACAAGCCGAAGGGGAAGTAGTCCACCGTGCTCGAGACCTGGCTCACCCGCACCCTGGGCATCACCGTCCCGCTGCTCGGCGCCCCCATGGGCGGCCGTGCCGGCGGCCGCCTGGCCGGGGAGGTGACCCGGGCCGGCGGGCTCGGCCTGATCGGGGCCGCGCGCTACAACACCTCGGAGTGGCTGGCCGCCGAGTCGGCGGTGGCTCGTGAACTCGGGGGTGGACCGCTCGGTTTCGGGCTGATGACCTGGTCGCTCGCCGACGACGACAGTCTGCTCGACGCGGTGCTGGCCGAACGGCCCCGCGTGGTGTCGCTGTCGTTCGGCGACCCGGCCCCCTACGTGCCGCGCGTGCGGGCGGCCGGTGCCGTCGTGATCTCGCAGATCAACACGATCGACGACCTGCGGGTCGTCGAGGCCGCCGGGGTCGACGCCGTCGTCGCCCAGGGGCACGAGGCCGGCGGTCACACCGGACACATCGGGACGTTGCCGCTGCTGCAGGAGGTGCTCGAGTCGACGTCGCTTCCGGTGCTCGCCGCGGGTGGCATCGCGTCCGGGCGGGGACTGGCTGCGGTGCTCGCGGCCGGTGCGGAGGGCGCGCTCGTCGGCACGGCGTTGCTGGCGAGTCCCGAGACGGTGGGACCGGAGTACGCCCGGGACCTGCTCGTCGCGGCGCGCAGCAGCGACACCGTCTACACCGACGTCTTCGACCGGGCCCGGCACCAGCCCTGGCCGGCGCGGTGGGGTGGCCGGGCCCTGGCGAACGACTACACCGCCGAATGGCACGCGCGCGGCGCCGACGAGGAGACGCTCGCCGCCGCGTACGACGCGGCCGACCCCCGGCGGGGCGTGGTCTACGCCGGGGAGGCCGCCGGGCTCGTGCGGGAACAACGGCCCGCCGGCGAGATCGTCCGGGACATCGCGGACCGTGCGGAGGAACTGTTGCGCCGATCCTGGTAGCGGGTCACGGCGCACGGCGCGCGGGCTGGAACTCGCCGGCCGCGATCTGCTCCTCCGCGCGGATCACGTGCACGACCGCATTGATCTGGGCCAGGTGGGTGAAGGCCTGGGGGAAGTTGCCCAGGTGCCGGCCCGAGCGCGGGTCGATCTCCTCGGCGTAGAGCTTGAGCGGGCTGGCGTAGCCGAGGAGCCGTTCGCACAGGATGCGGGCCCTTTCCACCTCCCCGATCTCCACGAGGGCGGAGACCAGCCAGAACGAGCAGATCGTGAAGGTGCCCTCCTCGCCGGTCAGCCCGTCGTCGGTCGAGTCCACCCGGTACCGCAGGACCAGTCCGTCCTCGGTGAGTTCGTCCTCGATCGCCAGGACCGTCGCCCGCACCCGCGGATCGTCGGCCGGCAGGAACCGCAGCAGCACCACCAGCAGCGCCGAGGCGTCGAGGGAGGGGTGCCCGTAGCGCTGGGTGAACACCCCGCGCTCGTCGACGCCGTGCGCGAGGATGTCCGCCTTGATCTCGTCCGCCACGGCCTCCCACCGCACCGCGTAGTCGGGGCGGCCGTGTGTGCGCGCCAGCCGTGCGCCCCGGTCGAGCGCGACCCAGCACATCACCTTGGACGAGGTGAAGTGCTGGGGCTCACCCCGCACCTCCCAGATGCCGCGATCGGGCAGGCGCCAGTGCTGCTCGGCCTGCCCGACGAGGCGTTTCACGGCCGGCCAGAAGGACTGGGGCATGTGCCGGCGGGTCCTCGCGTGCAGGTACACCGAGTCCAGCATCGCGCCCCAGATGTCGTGCTGCACTTGATGATACGCATCGTTTCCGATCCGTACCGGACGCGCTCCGTCGTAGCCGCACAGGTGCTCGAGCTGCGATTCGGTGAGCACCCGCTCGCCGCCCACGCCGTACATGACCTGCAACGGCTGCAATGTGCCGTCCTCGCTGCGGGACGCGTCGGAGATGAAGGCGAAGAACGCGTCGGCCTCCCGGTCGAGCCCGAGCGTGTACAGACCCCACAGCGCGAACGTCGAATCGCGTACCCACGCGTAGCGGTAATCCCAGTTCCTTTCTCCGCCAGGTGTTTCCGGAAGGGATGTGGTGGCTGCGGCGAGCAGTGCCCCGGTGGGCGCGTAGGTCAGTCCCTTGAGGGTCAGTGCGCTGCGCTGCAGGTAGCTGCGCCAGGGGTGATCGGGGAAACGACCGGTGGTGATCCACTCCCGCCAGAAGTCCGCGGTCTCGGCCATCTTCGCGGCGGCCTCCTCGTACGTCCCCGGGCACGGCACGTCCGACCACGACAGGGCGACGAACGCCTTGTCGCCCTTGCGCATCCGGGTTCGTGCCCGTGCCTCCCCGTCCTCGAGGCCGAGCCGGAGATCGGTGGTGAGCCGCAGTTCGGGGTGCTCCCCGGGTTCACCGGCGGTGCAGTACGCCGTGGCCTCCTCGTACACCTTGCCCGTGTACTCCCAGCGCGCCGGGGCGCGATGGTAGTCGAACGCGGGGGCGCAACTGACCTCGAGTTCCACGGTCCCGCTCACGCAGCGGACGGTGCGCAGCAGCATGTGCTCGGCGTCCCAGTCCGTCGGTGTCCGCGTGTGGGTCCGCGACCGCTCCTGGACGGCATGCCACGGCGCCATCACCAGGGCGTCGCGCACCACTATCCATCCCGTCTCGGTCTGCCACGTCGTCTCGAGGATCAGTCCACCGGGCAGGTACCGGCGTGCCGCCGGGACGGTGCGGTCGTGCGGGCCGATGCGGAAGTAGCCGGCACTGCGGTCGAGGATCGCGCCGAACACGCTGGGCGAGTCCGGCCGGGGCAGGCACATCCATTCGACCGCCCCGTTGCGGGCGATGAGGCAGGTCGTTTCGCAGTCCGACAGGAACGCGTAGTCGTCGATCGGCGGGTAGGGGCTCCGGTGCGGCGGGTGCGAATGCGCGGACGAGAGCCCCGATCCTTCAAACGTGTGTGCCATCACCACATGATCCCGGCACCCGGCCCCCGGCGTCCACCGAACGGGTGCCGACTAGGGTGGGGGCGTGGATCGGGCGGCATCGTGGTGGGACGGCTTCGAGTTGTGGCTGGCCGGCCTCCCGTTCGTCCCGCAGGTCGCGCTCGTGCTGGGTGTCGTGGTGCCGGTGTGCGCCGGCGTGGCCTGGTTGCTCGACCGTGCCCTCGCGGGCGTCCTCGCGGCCGTCGGGCGCAGGGAGCCGGCCGCGTCCGAACCGAAGACGGAGGATCGCTGACATGCCGCGCTCACGCGTGACCCTCACCCTGGCCGCCCTGCTCGTTCTCGTCGTCGTGGCCTGGCTGCTGACCCGTTGATCCGCGCCGGAGGTGTGTCGTGAGATTCCGTCCGAGCCGGCACGTCGTCGCGCTCGCAGCCGCCGCCGCGCTCACGGCGTGCTCGGCCGGTGACGGGCGGGGGAGCGACGACGGTGGGGCCGGCGCCGGCCCCACCGTCGACCTGTACGCCGCCGAGGGGGCCCGGGCAGCGCTGGACGCGGTGATCGCCGCGTTCGGCAGCACCGACGCCGGCGAGGACGTCCGCTTCGACGTCACGTCCGGTCCGTCCGCGCAGCAGGCTGCCGCCGTCGTCGACGGCGCCTCGGCGGATTTCGTGACCTTCGCCACGGTGCCGGACCTGTCCGGGCTCGTCGATGCCGGGTTGGTCGACGCGGACTGGAACGCGGGGGCGTACCGGGGGATTCCGTACGGATCCGTCGTGGCGATGCTCGTGCGGGAGGACAACCCGTGGGGCGTGACGGACTGGGACGACCTGCTCGCTCCGGGCCTCGAGGTGATCACGCCCGACCCGTCGGCTTCCGGCGCGGCCGAGCTCAACCTGCTCGCCGCCTACGCCGCGACGAGCAACGGCGGTGCCGACCCGCAGGCGGGCCGGGACTACCTCACGGCGCTAGTCGGTGACCACATCGAGTCCTGGCCCGCGAGCGCCGAAGAGGCCGTGGAGATGTTCGTGCGGGGTGCCGGCGACGTGCTGCTCCTGTCGGAACGCGACGCGGTCCGGCTCGAGCGCGACGGCGCCGCGGTCCGGCGCGTGCCCTTGACCACCACCCTCCGGATCGACAGTCCCGCGGTGGTGATCGACAACGCGCCCGACGTGGTGGCCGCTCAGGAGTTCAACGACTTCCTCTACACCGCGCAGGCGCAGAGGATTTGGGCTTCCGCCGGATTCCGGCCGGCCGACCCGGGCGTCGCGCGGGAGTTCGCCGGAGACTTCCCGGCCCCCGAAACGCTGTGGACCGTCGACGATCTCGGTGGCTGGAGTGCGGTCGAGGCCGAGCTGTTCCGGCCCGGCACCGGCAGCATCGCCGTGATCTACGCCGAGGCGACGAAGTAGGAGGATGCCGCCCCCACGGTCGAGGCGCTCGAAATTCCTTGCGCGAAGCGGAGTTCTGGGACCGAGGGTCATTCCCGGCAGATGAGCACCGGGCAGCGGGAATGGTGGAGCAGGCCCTGACCGGTGGAGCCGAGGAGGGCCGACGCGATCGTGCTGCGACCGTGGCTGCCCACCGCGACGAGTTGCGCGTCGACGGAGCGCTCGATGAGGGCCACCATCGCGCCGCGGCGCTCGAGCTCGGGCCGCACCTCGACGTCGGGATATCGCTCGCGCCACCCGCCCAGGCTCTCCGCGAGGTCGGCGGCCTTCTGCTGCGCGTACGTCGACCAGTCGACGAAGCGCGCGGACTCGTCGTAGCCGCGCAGGGTGGACTGCTCGGTCCACGCGTGCACCGCGATCAACGGGACGCCGAGGAACGAGGCGAACTCGAACGCGTGCTCGATGGCGGCCGTGCTCAAGGCGCTGCCGTCGACACCGACGACGACCGGCCGGGTGTCCACCTCCTCGTGGTCGCCTTCGCCCCGCCACGCCACGACCGGGCAGCGGGCCTGGTTGGCGACGCGGACGACGTCGGAGCCGGCGAACATCGAGCGCAGTTCCCCGGTCGTGGTTCGGCCGACCACCAGCAGACGGGCCGTATTCGACAGTTCGACGAGGGTCTTCGCCGGGGGGCCCGACCGGCTGCTGCAGTCGACCTCGACATCCGTACGACCGTCGAGCGCCGCGCGCCGGGCACGTTCGAGCAGCCGTTCGCTGTCGGCCTGCAAGAGCTTGGCGAACTCCTCCCTGGATCTGCCGGTGGCGCTCGGCGCCTCGGGGAGCACGTTGACCAGGTGCAACGGCTCACCGAAGATCCGGGCGGCGGACGCGGCCCAGTGCGCCGCGGAGAACGAGCCGTCCGAACCGTCGACCCCGACGACGATCCCGTGCCGAATCGGTGCTGTGGCCATGACGATGCCTCCTTGCCTCGAGTCCAGTCTGTGCCGACAGGACCGGAGTGCGCCAGAGGCAATCGGTGGGCGTCAGGCGGTGCGACGCGACGCGACCCCGGCGTGCACGAGCGACTGCCGGTAGCGCTCGTCGACCACGAACCCGACGGCGGGGGAGTCCGCGAGAGTGCCGGAACAGACGACCTCCGGGAACTCCGCCCGGGCGGCGGCGACGGCGCGGTCCCACAGCAGTCCGGGCGCGAGCATCCAGGGGGCGAGCACGAGCGTGCTGGCACCGGCGGCACGCAGGTCCGCCAGGGCGTCGACGACCGTCGGCGCCGCGGCGGTGGCGAAGCACGTGCGGCCCCACGCCCACGCCGTGCCCCGCAGCAGGCGCGGGGTGATCGCCGCGGTGGCGGCATTGGCGTCCCGGCGCCGGGATCCGACCGCGCACAGGGCGACGCCCACGCTCGGGTCGGTCCGGGAGACACCGGCCGCGCCGATCGTCTCGCGGACCGCGGACACGAGACGGTCGTCCGCGCCGAGGACGTCCGCCTGGACCACGTCGAGACGCGGATGCCGGACGCGGGCCTCGGCGAGGAGCGCGGGCAGATCGACCCGGGCGTGGAAGGCGCTGCCCAGCAGCAACGGGACCACCACGACGCGGCGGTGCCCCTCGGCGGCGACGGCATCGACGACCTGCCCCACCGAGGGGGTGTTCAGATCCAGGAACGCAAGCCGCACCTCCCGGTCCGGGTGGCGGTCCCGCAGCGCCGCCAGCGCGGCAGCCATGGCGCGCGCCGAGCGCGGGTCACGGCTGCCGTGCGCGACGGCGACGAGGGGGATCATGCGGGGACGCGGTCCCCGAGCTCGATCTCGGCGAGGCTGTTGCCCACCAGGCCCGCGGCGAGGGTGTTCCCACCGGCGGGGTCGATGAGCAGGAAGCTGCCCGTGCGGCGGTTGACCTTGTAGTCGTCGGCCGCGATGGGTTCGGCGACCCGGACGGTGATGCGGGCGATCTCGTTGAGTTCGAGCGACTCGGGGGCGGGAACCGACGTCAGGGTCTGTTCGTCGAAGCGCTCCTCGAGCGTCCCGACGATCGCCTGGGTCGTGCGGGTGCCGTGCTTGAGCAGCAGCCGGGCGCCGGGCCGCAGCGGCTTCTCGGCCAGCCAGCACACCGTCGCCTCGAACTGGCCGATCGGTTCCGGGGCGGCGGCCGGGGCGGCGATGACGTCCCCGCGCGAGACGTCGACGTCGTCCGCGAGGACGAGGGTGACGCTGCGGCCGGCATGGGCGAACGCGAGCTCGCCGTCGGCGGTGTCGATCCGCTCGATCGTGGTCCGGGTGCCCGCGGGCAGGATCACGACCTCGTCGCCGGGCCGGACGGTGCCTGCCGCGATCTGTCCGGCGTAGCCGCGGTAGTCCGGGTAGTCGGCGGTGCGGGGCCGGATCACGTACTGCACCGGGAACCGCAGCCCGATCTCGTGGCGGCCGTGGACGTCGGCGTCGACCGGGACGGACTCGAGGTGCTCGATGAGCGTCGGGCCGTCGTAGTACGGCGTGTTCTCCGAACGGACCGCGACGTTGTCGCCGTGCAGTGCGGAGACCGGGATCTCCTGCACGTCCTCCGGCGACCAGCCGAGCGACCGGGTCAGCTCGTTGAACCGGCCGCAGATGTCGGCGAACACGGCCGCCGGGTCGTCGACCAGATCGATCTTGTTGACCGCCAGCACGAGCTTGGGCACGCCGAGCAACGCGAGCACGGCGGCGTGCTTGCGGGTCTGCGCGACCACACCCTTGCGTGCGTCGACGAGCAGCACCACGAGCTGGGCGGTGGATGCCCCCGAGACGGTGTTGCGGGTGTACTGCACGTGTCCCGGGGTGTCCGCCAGCACGAAACTGCGCCGGGGGGTGGCGAAGTAGCGGTACGCGACGTCGATGGTGATGCCCTGTTCGCGCTCGGCACGCAGGCCGTCGACGAGCAGGGACAGGTCCGGGGTGTCGAGCCCCTTGTCGACCGAGGCGCGGGTGACCGCGTCGATCTGGTCGGCGAGCACGGACTTGGTGTCGTACAGGAGCCGGCCCACCAGGGTGGACTTGCCGTCGTCGACACTGCCGGCGGTGGCGAGCCGGAGCAGCTGCGTGCTGTGCACGGGGAGGTCGCTCATGATCAGAAATATCCCTCTCGCTTGCGGTCCTCCATGGCCGCTTCGGACACGCGGTCGTCGCCGCGGGTGGCGCCGCGCTCGGTGAGCCGCGACGCGGCGACCTCGTCGAGGATCGCCTCGTTGTCGGCCGCCTCGGACAGGATCGCGCCGGTCGTGGACCCGTCACCGACCGTGCGGTAGCGCACCGACCGGACCTCGAGTTCCTCACCCTCGGCCGGGCCGCCCCACACGCCGGGTGTCATCCACATGCCGTCCCGCCGGTACACCGGGCGCTGGTGGGCGTAGTAGATGCTCGCGAGTTCGATGTCCTCGCGGGCGATGTACCGCCAGATGTCGAGCTCGGTGAAGTTGCTCAGCGGGAAGACCCGCACGTGCTCGCCCGGGGCGTGCCGGCCGTTGTAGAGGTTCCACAACTCGGGCCGCTGCCGCTTGGGGTCCCACTGGCCGAACGCATTGCGCAGGGAGAAGATCCGTTCCTTGGCGCGGGAGCGTTCCTCGTCGCGGCGGCCGCCGCCGAACACCGCGTCGAAACGGTTGTCGGCGATGGCGTCGAGCAGCGGCACCGTCTGCAGCGGGTTGCGGATCCCGTCGGGCCGCTCGGTGAGGCGGCCGTCGGCGAGGTAGTCCTCGACCTTCGCCACGTGCAACCGCAACCCGTACTTCTCGACGACGTGGTCGCGGAACTCGAGGACCTCGGGAAGATTGTGCCCGGTGTCGACGTGCAGCAGCGCGAACGGCAGGGGCGCCGGCCAGAAGGCCTTGAGCGCCAGGTGCAGCAGGACCGTCGAGTCCTTGCCGCCCGAGAACAGGATCACCGGGCGCTCGAACTCGCCGGCGACCTCGCGGAAGACGTGGATCGCTTCCGACTCGAGGGCGTCGAGGGTGTCGAACCTGGTGCCGTCCGACGTGTTCCGGGATTCGGTGAATTTCGTGTCGATGAGTGTCATGAGGCGTGCAACCCGCATTCGATCTTGGCTCGGCCGGCCCACCGTCCGCTGCGCGGATCGGCTCCGGGTAGTGGTTTGGCGGTGCAGGGGGCGCACCCGATGGAGGGGTAGCCCTCGTCGACCAGGGGATTGACGAGGATCCCGTGTTCGTCGATGTAGTTCTGCATGTCCTCGTCGGACCACGCGGCGATCGGGTTGATCTTCACCAGCCCGAAGGCGTCGTCGAAGGAGATCAGCGGGGCGTTGGCCCGGGTCGGGGCCTCCACCCGGCGGATGCCGGTGACCCACGCCTGGTAGCCCGCCAGGGTCTGCTTCAGCGGCACCACCTTCCGCAGGCGGCAGCACTCGTTGGGGTCCCGCGCGAACAGGTCCTTACCGAGCAGGGCGTCCTGCTCGGCCACCGTCTGCTGCGCCTTGGCCTCGACCAGGTTCACGCCGTACACCTGCGCGACGGCGTCCCGGGTGCCGAGGGTCTCGGCGAAGTGGTAACCGGTGTCGAGGAAGAGCACGTCCACGCCGGGGTGCACCTGCGCCGCGAGGTGCACGAGCACCCCGTCCTGCATGTTCGACGCCACGATGTACGAGTCGCCGAAGTTCTCCTCGGTCCACTGCAGCAGGTCTTGCGCCGAGGCGCCCTCGAGAGCGGCCGCCCCCTGCGCGGCCAGTTCCCGCAGTTCCTCCGTCGTCCGTGTCGTCGTCACGTTCCGTCCTTCGATCGTCTGCTCCCCGGTCATCGCAAATCGGCCTCGTCCGCGCGCAACACCCACTGCGAGAAGCGTTCTCCCGCGTTGCGGTGCTTGACGAAGTTGCGCACCACCCGCTCGATGTAGTCGCCCGTCTCGGCGCTGGTCACCTTGTGCTGGCGCAGCTTGCGGCCGAATGCCGCGTCCATGCCGAGCGTCCCGCCGAGGTGCACCTGGAATCCCTCGACCTGGTTGCCGTCCCCGTCGTCGACGAGCTGGCCCTTGAAGCCGATGTCGGCGACCTGCGACCGTGCGCACGAGTTGGGGCAGCCGTTGATGTTGATCGTCACCGGAACGTCCAGCTGGGCGTTGACGTCGGCGAGGCGCTGCTCGAGTTCGGGCACCAGCGCCTGCGAGCGCTTGCGGGTCTCGACGAACGACAACTTGCAGAACTCGATGCCCGTGCAGGCCATCAGGTTCTTGCGCCACGGCGTCGGGTTCGCGGGCAGACCCAGCTCGTCGAGGTCGGCGATCAGCTGATCGACCTTCTCGTCGGCCACGTCGAGCACGATGAGCTTCTGGTAGGGCGTGAAGCGGATGCGATCGGATCCCGCCTTCTCGGCCGCGTCGGCGACGGCGGCGAGGATCGTGCCGGAGACCCGGCCCGCGATGGGGGCGACGCCGACCGCGTTGAGTCCGTTGCGCAGTTTCTGCACGCCCACGTGGTCGATCGGTCGAGTCGGCTGCTCCGGGGCGGGCCCGTCCAGCATCGGCCGCTTCAGGTACTCCGTTTCGAGAACCTCGCGGAACTTCTCCACGCCCCAGTCCTTGACCAGGAACTTCAGCCGAGCCTTCGACCGCAGCCGGCGGTAGCCGTAGTCGCGGAAGACCGACACGACGGCCTCCCACACGTCGGGTACCTCGGCGAGCGGGACCCACGCGCCGACCCGTTGCGCCAGCATCGGATTCGTCGACAGGCCACCGCCGACCCACAGGTCGAACCCGGGGCCGTGCTCCGGGTGGTTCACGCCGACGAACGCGACGTCGTTGATCTCGTGCACCACGTCCTGCTGGCCGGAGATCGCGGTCTTGAACTTGCGCGGCAGGTTCGAGTACTTCGGGTCGCCGATGTAGCGGCGGACGATCTCCTCGACCGCCGGTGTGCCGTCGATGATCTCGTCGAGGGACTCGCCGGCGAGGGGGGAGCCGAGGACCACGCGCGGGCAGTCGCCGCACGCCTCGGTCGTCTTCAGGCCGACGGACTCGAGGCGTCGCCAGATCTCCGGGACGTTCTCGACTTCGATCCAGTGGTACTGGACGTTCTCGCGGTCCGACAGGTCGGCGGTGTTGCGCGCGAACTCGGTCGAGATCCCCGCGATGGTGCGCAGCTGCGCGAGATTCAGGGCGCCGCCGTCGCAGCGCACCCGCATCATGAAGTACTTCGCCTCGAGCAGATCGATGTTCTCGTCGCCGGTGTAGGTGCCGTCGTAGCCCTGTTCGCGCTGCGTGTACAGGCCCCACCAGCGGAACCGGTTGCGCAGGTCGGTCCGGTCGATGCCGTCGAATCCGGTGTGCGCGTAGATGTCTTCGATGCGACGGCGCACGTTGAGCGGGTTGTCGTCCTTCTTGACCTGCTCGTTGGGGTTGAGCGGCTCACGGTATCCGAGAGCCCACTGGCCCTCCGCGCGCCGTTTGGCGGGGCGAGCAGGCCGGGGGCGGGGCGCGGCGGTTTCGGTCGTATCGCCGGCGGGGGAGACGTCGGTGGTCGACGACATACGGGTACTCCTGGAATTCGCGGGGGACCGGATCGGGGGTCGGCAGGGCGGGCTGAGCCCGGCGCGGACATGCCTCGATCCGGCAGGAATCGGGGCTGCCGGAGGGGGTGGGCCGACTATCGACAGTCGGCGCAGAAACCGGCGGTGCAGGACAGACACCGCGATGCACAGACGCGCTTGAGGTCGACGTGGCGTCGCGCCACGAGTCGCACTCCGGGTCCGGTCATGGGGACCATTGTGCCATGTCACGGCCCTGTTCTCGAAACGTGGCGGTATTTACACCGGAAATCGGGGAAATGCCGAGGTGGCAGGGCCGGACCCGGAGTGGCGTGTCCGGGTCGTGTTCGAGCGACAGCCCCGTGCGGCTTCCGGAACACAGGCCTTCCGGAACACTGGCCTTCCGGAACACTGGCCTTCCGGAACACTGGCCTTCTGGAACACTGGGGGAGTGAGCGGAACGGGTGTCGGAGTCGGTGCAGGACTCGAGCTGCCGGCTTCGGCGCTGGCCGGGATCGGTTCCCGCCCGTTCGGTGTGTACGTGCACGTCCCGTTCTGCGCGACGCGCTGCGGCTACTGCGACTTCAACACCTACACCGCCGGGGAGCTCGGCACGTCGGCGTCCCCGCAGTCGTGGCTCGAGGGCCTGCGCCGAGAGCTCGATGCCGCGGCGCAGCTACTCGGGTCTCCGCCGGCGCAGACCGTCTTCGTCGGTGGTGGTACCCCGTCGTTGCTCGGTGCCGACGGCCTGGGGCAGGTGCTCGGCGCGGTGCGATCGAGTTTCGGCCTCGCCCCCGGCGCGGAGGTGACGACGGAGTCCAACCCGGAGTCGACGTCCCCGGACTTCTTCGACCGGATCCGTGCGGCCGGATACACGCGCGTGTCGCTGGGCATGCAGTCGGCTGCCCCGCACGTGCTGGCGGTACTCGACCGCACGCACACCCCGGGCCGGGCCGTCGCGGCGGCGGGCGAGGCACGCGCCGCCGGGTTCGGCCACGTCAATCTCGACCTGATCTACGGGACCCCGGGGGAGCGGGACGAGGATCTCGACGCGTCCCTCGATGCCGTGCTCGCGGCGGGGGTCGATCATGTCTCGGCGTATGCACTGATCGTCGAGGACGGCACCGCGCTCGCCCGCCGGGTGCGGCGGGGGGGGGGGGCCG
>NZ_AJFC01000177.1:0-6836 GCF_000256505.1 Rhodococcus sp. P14
GCTCGCGGCCCGCTACGAGCGCATCGACGCGCGGCTCGAGGCCGCCGGTCTGACCTGGTACGAGGTGTCGAACTGGGCGCGTGCCGACGATCCGTCGGCCCGGTGCGCCCACAACCTCGGCTATTGGGACGGCGGCGACTGGTGGGGGGCCGGGCCGGGGGCCCACAGCCACGTCGGCGGCGTGCGTTGGTGGAACGTCAAGCACCCGGCGCGCTATGCGGACGCGCTCGCTGCCGGTGAACTCCCCGTCGGCGGCAGCGAACTGCTCACCGCCGCCGACGTCCACACCGAGCGGGTGATGCTCGAGGTGCGGCTGCGCACCGGCCTGCCGCTGGACGTGCTCACCCCGGACGAACAACGCGCCGCCGAGACGGTCGTCGTGGACGGCCTCGCCGAACTGCGCGCCGGCCGGCTGGTGCTCACCGACCGGGGCCGGCTCCTCGCCGACGCCGTGGTGCGCACGATCCTGACCTGAGCTGCACGGCGGTGGGCCGCCCTGAGCTGCACGGCGGCGGGCCGGCTCGAGCTGCACGGCGGCGGGCCGGCTCGACCGCCCGGCGGCGTGACACCATGCCCGCGCGGCAGTGCGACGTCTACGACTCGGCGGCGTCGGTGTCCGCCGTGTGCGGGAACAGGACGTCGTAGTCGAACACCCGCGCGTGCAGGACGGTGCGGTTGCGCAGCGCCGAGCGGACGGCGCGGTGCAGGCCGTCCTCGAGGTACAGCACGCCCTTCCACTGGACGGCGTGGGGGAAGAGGTCGCCGTAGAAGGTGGAGTCCTCGGACAGCAGCCGGTCGAGTTCGAGCACCTTCGTGGTGGTGACGATCTGGTCCAGCCGCACCTGCCGGGGAGGGATCTGCGCCCAGTCGCGCAGCGAGAGCCCGTGGTCGGGATACGGCTTGCCGTCCCGGACGCCCTTGAAGATCATGGCACCAACTTACGACGCATCGTCGGCGGGCGCCGTGCCGCTCGCCACCCCGGCCCGGCGACTAAACTGGAGCGAAACGGCACGCAGTGCACCGTCCTGCGGTGATGCGTGCCGTTCCGGGTGCGACTGCAGAGACGGAGGTGGGCGGGGTGTCGAGCACCGAGGAACGACGCTTCGAGGTGTTGCGAGCGATCGTGGCCGATTACGTGTCCACCAAGGAACCGATCGGTTCGAAGACCCTCGTCGAACGCCACAACCTGGGTGTGTCCAGCGCGACGGTCCGCAACGACATGGCCGTGCTCGAGGCCGAGGGCTACATCACCCAGCCGCACACCAGCTCGGGCCGGGTTCCCACCGACAAGGGTTACCGCCAGTTCGTCGACCGGATCGCCGACGTCAAGCCCCTCTCGGGAGCCGAACGCCGCGCGATCCTGCAGTTCCTCGAGTCGGGCGTGGACCTCGACGACGTGCTGCGCCGCGGCGTCCGGCTGCTGGCGCAGCTGACCCGGCAGGTCGCGGTGGTGCAGTACCCCACGCTGTCGGCGTCCTCGGTCCGCCATCTCGAGGTCGTTGCGCTGACTCCTGCGCGGTTGCTGCTGGTGCTCATCACCGACTCCGGCCGGGTGGACCAGCGCATCGTCGAGCTCGGTGACGTTCTCGGCGAGGAAGACCTGGCGCGGTTGCGGGATCTGCTCGGGGCGGCGCTGACCGGTAAGCGGCTCGCCGCGGCATCGATCGCGGTCAGCGAGCTCGCCGGGGACGCGCCCGACGGACTGCGCGATGCGGTCATCCGGTGCGCGACCGTGCTGGTGGAAACCCTCGTCGAACATCCCGAGGAACGGCTCGTGCTCGGCGGCACGGCGAACCTGACACGCAACGCCGCCGACTTCGCCGCGCATGCGGGCTTCCCCGGCTCGTTGCGTACCGTGCTCGAGGCGCTCGAGGAGCAGGTGGTGGTTCTCAAGCTCCTGGCGGCGACCCAGGACGCCGGGCGGGTGACGGTGCGGATCGGCGAGGAGACCCAGGTCGAGCAGATGCGCGGCACGTCCGTGGTGTCCACCGGGTACGGTGCCGCGGGCACCGTCTTCGGTGGCCTCGGTGTGCTCGGCCCCACCCGGATGGACTATCCGGGGACGATTGCGTCGGTGGCTGCGGTCGCCCGCTACATCGGTGAGGTGCTCGGCGAACGCTGAGCGCCGGTCGGCGCCGACGGACCATCCGACGACACAACTAGCTGTGCGAATAGAGAAGGACGAAGAACTCACGTGGCACGGGACTACTACGGGACGCTCGGCGTGTCGAAGAACGCGACCGATCAGGAGATCAAGCGGGCGTACCGCAAGCTTGCGCGCGAGCACCACCCGGATGTGAACCCGGACGAGGCGGCGCAGAAGAGGTTCCAGGAGATCTCCACGGCGTACGAGGTGCTCTCCGACCCGGAGAAGCGGCGCATCGTCGATCTCGGCGGGGATCCGCTCGAAACCGGCCCGGGGGCGGCGGGCGGGGGCTTCTCGGGAGCCGGCTTCGGTGGTCTCGGCGACGTGTTCGAGGCGTTCTTCGGCGGCGGGGCGACAACGTCCCGCGGACCCCGGGGCCGCGTCCAGCCCGGCGCGGACTCGCTGCTGCGCACCCGGCTGACACTCGAGGAGTGCGCCACCGGTGTCACCAAGCAGATCGCCGTGGAGACCGCGATCCTGTGCGACGGGTGTGCCGGGTCCGGTACCCACGGCGACTCCAAGGCCGTACGGTGCGAGACGTGTGGCGGCGCCGGTGAGGTGCAGTCGGTGCAGCGCTCGTTCCTGGGTCAGGTCATGACGTCGCGCCCGTGCCCGACGTGTCGCGGCGCCGGGGAGACGATCCCGGACCCGTGCCGCAAGTGCGGCGGCGACGGCCGGGTGCGGGCCCGCCGTGAGATCACGGTCAAGGTGCCGGCCGGTGTCAGCAACGGCATGCGTATCCGGCTGGCGGCGCAGGGCGAGGTCGGCCCCGGCGGCGGCCCCGCCGGCGACCTGTACGTCGAGATCATCGAGCAGGCGCACGACGTGTTCGTGCGCGACGGCGACGACCTGCACTGCACGATCCGGGTCCCGATGGTCGACGCGGCACTCGGTACCACCGTCGTGCTCGACACCCTCGTCGACGGGCCCGCCGAGATCACCGTCGATCCCGGTACTCAGCCCGGGTCGGTGGTGGTGCTCCGCGGCCACGGCATGCCCAAACTGCGTTCCGGGGTGCGCGGGGACGTGCACGCCCACCTCGAGGTCGTCGTCCCGGCGAAGCTCGACGGCAAGCAGGTCAAGCTGCTCGAGGAGTTCCGGCGCAAGCGCGAGCACGAGGTGCCCGAGGTCGTCACCACCGGCTCGCAGCACGCCGGGGGCTTCTTCTCCCGGCTGCGCGACGCGTTCAGCGCGCGCTGAGGCCGCGCGGTGGCCGCTACCCTGTTCTACCTCGATCCGCTGCCCGAGGCGGGAGCGGTCGCGGTCCTCGACGGCAAGGAGGGTCGCCACGCGGCGACCGTGCGGCGCATCGCGGTGGGCGAGCGTCTCGTCCTGTCGGACGGGCGCGGCCACCTCGCCGACGTGGAGGTGACGGCCACCGCGAAGGACCGGCTCGAGGCCCGCGTCCTGGCGCGTCGGGAGGTTCCCGCACCGCGCCCCCGGGTCACCGTGGTGCAGGCATTGCCGAAATCCGATCGTTCCGAACTGGCGGTGGAACTGGCGACGGAGGCGGGCGCGGACGCGTTCGTGCCGTGGCAGGCTGCGCGGTGCGTCGCCCGGTGGGACGGACCGAAGGCCGCCAAGGGCGTCGGGCGATGGCAGGCCGTCGCGGTGGCGGCCGCGAAACAGTCCCGGCGTCCGCACGTGCCCGAGGTCGCGCCGGTCCATCGGACCGCGGACGTCGCCGAGGCCGTGCGCGCGACGGTCGCTCGCGGGGGCGTCGCGGCGGTCCTGCACGAGTCCGCGACCGACCCCTTCGGTTCGCTGCCCCTGGCCGCTGCCGCCGAACTGCTGCTCGTGGTCGGGCCGGAGGGCGGCGTCGACGACGCCGAGCTCACGGCGCTGACGACGGCGGGAGCGCGGCCGGTGCTGCTCGGGCCGACGGTACTGCGAACGTCCACGGCTGCGGCGGTCGCGCTGGGCGCGGTGGGTGTGCTGACCCCGCGTTGGGATGCGCGACCGCTCCACTGACACACTCGAGAACATGTCCCGAGTGCGCATCGCCTACGGTCCGCAGCCGCAGCAGTTCGGCCACCTGTACCTGCCGGACGCCACGGATCCGGGCGTGCCCGTACCGGTGGTGATGGTCGTCCACGGCGGATTCTGGAGCGGCGAGTACCACCTCACCCTCGGTACGCCACTCTCGCTCGAACTTGCCGCGCACGGCGTGGCCGCCTGGAACGTCGAGTACCGGCGGATCGGTGCGGGCGGGCGGTGGCCGGAGATGTCCGCCGACATCGTCGCCGCCCTCGACGCCGTCGCTACCGCGGTGGCCGAGCGGGCCCGGGCCGGGGGCGTCGCACTGGATCCGGACCGGGTGCGGGTGGTCGGGCACTCGGCCGGTGGTCAGCTCGCCGTGTGGCTCGCGGGCCAGCGAACGCAGGTGCGTCCCGAACTCGTCGTCGCCCAGGCGGGTGCGCTCGACCTCGCGTCCGCGGGCGAACGTGGCCGCCGGGTGGGCTACATCGAGGATCTGTTCGGTCAGCCCTACGAGGCGGACCCGCAGCTGTACCGGTCGGCGTCGCCCCGGCACCGGGTGCCGATCGGGGTGCCGGTCGCGCTCGTGCACGGCACCGAGGACGCACAGGTGCCGGTGAGGGTCGCCGAGCGCTATGCCGAGGCGGCGGCCGCCGCGGGTGATCCGGTGGCACTGCACGTCGTCGACGGTGAGGATCACTTTGCGTTCCTCGACAAGCGGACGCGCAGCTGGGCGCTGTCGCGCGAGCTGCTGCTCGCCCCGGAGCCGATCGGTTCGCGGGTGCGTCGGGAGGGCTGACGGTTCAGCGGCGCGGGGGCAGGACCGCGGTGACGACGACGGCGCCGACGGCCAGGGCGACGCCGCCGACGAGGCTTGCCGACGTGATCGCCTCCGAGAACGCGTCGGCCGACGCGTCGAGAAGCGGTCGGGCGTAAGAGGAGGCGAACGGGTTCTTCGCCAGCTCCTCGGCGACGAGGGCAGCGCCGCCCACGGAATCGCCCGCGGCGGCGACGGCCGTGTCGGCCTGCGCGGCCGTCGGCCCGTCGAGGTTCGCGAGCGGTAGTCCGGTGAGGAACGCGGAGATCTCACGCTGGTACGTGGTGGCCAGGACCGAGCCCAGCACGGCGATGCCGAGGGATCCGCCGAGTTCGACGGCGGTGTCGTTGAGGCCGCCCGCGGCGCCGAGTTCGGGCTCGGGGAATCCGCTCATCACGAGGTCGGTGGCCGGCGGAGCGGCCAGCCCGATGCCGAGGCCGAGGAGAACGAGCGCGACGAGGAAGATCGTGTATCCGGAACCGGCGTCGAGGAGGGTCAGAGTGAGGACTCCGGCGGCGGCGACCGCCGTGCCGGCACCGATCGCGACGCGCGCGCCGAGACGCGGCGCCAGCCGGCCGCTCACGGCCGATCCGACCGAGACCGCGGCGGCCAGTGGAAGCAGGCGCAGGCCGGTCTCGAGCGGACTGTAGCCGAACACGAACTGGAACTGCTGCGCCACGAAGTAGATCGCCCCGAACGACGTGAGGAAGAGCAGCAGCACGGACAGGCACGCACCTGCGACGGACCGGTCGGCGACGCGCCCGAGGGCCAGCAGCGGCTGCGGGTGCCGCAGCTCCCAGGCGACGAAGCCGCCGCCGGCGAGGAGGGCGACCGTCAGCGCGCCGAGCGCCGTTGCGTGCCAACCGAAGTGGAAACCCTCGATGATGCCGGCGACGAGCGCGCCGACGGCGGCTACGGACAGGGCGCCGCCGACCCAGTCGATGCGGGTGACGTGCTCGGCCCGCGAGGGCGGCACCAGTGCGAGCGCCCCGACCGCGGCGAATGCCGCGATCGGCACGTTGACGAGGAACGTCGAGCCCCACGCGTGCTGTTCGAGCAGCCACCCCGCGAGCAGGGGCCCGAGCGCGATCGCCAGTCCGGACGTCGCGGCCCACGCGGCGATTGCGCGGGGTCGTTCCGCGGCGGGGAACATGGCGACGAGCAGGGACAGGGTTGCGGGCATGATCACCGCGGCGCCGACGCCCATCGTGATGCGGGCGCCGATCACTTCGGCCGCGGTGCCGGCGAGGCTGCCGAACACGGCGCCCCCGGCGAAGACGGCGAGGCCGGTGAGGAGGGCGCGCCGGCGGCCGTAACGGTCGCCGAGGACGCCCGCGAGCAGCATCAGCGCGGCGTAGGGCACGGTGTAGCCGTCGATGACCCACTGCAGGTCGGTGCTGGTCAGCTGCAGTTCGCGCAGCATGCTCGGCGCCGCGACGATGAGTGCGGTGTTGGCCATCACGACGATCAGCAGGCTCAGGCAGAGCACCGCGAGGCCGGCCCACCGGCGCGGATACGGGCGGGTGGGATCCGTGGCCGGACGGACCAGGCTCGAGGTCATCGGCGCTCCTCACGACATGCCGGTGCGGCGGCAATTTGCACATCCATGTGCAAGTTAGAAAGTTGCACACCTGTGTGCAAGTAAAGTTGACGGACGTCACACTCTCCGGTGGAAGAAGGTGTTCAGCGTGGCCGAACCGGGCCGGGAGCCGCGGCGGCGGACGAGCCGGAACCGAGCCCGGATCCTCGAGGCGGCGATGGGGTGTTTCGCGGCCGACCCGGACGCCAGCATGGACGACGTCGCCCAGGCTGCCGGCGTGGTGCGCCGCACCGTCTACGCCCACTTCCCGAGCCGCGAGGCGCTCGTCGACGGCATCGCGGAAGAGGCGGGCGGCG
>NZ_AJFC01000178.1:0-21153 GCF_000256505.1 Rhodococcus sp. P14
CGGCGGTCGACCGGCCGGATCCCGAGGAACCCGACCTGGCGCTCGCCGTCGCCGCCCTCATGACCTGGCCCGTCGGAGACCGCTTCCGCGTGCTGTTGTCCTTCGCGCGCAAGGAGGTCGGCGACGAGCGCATCGGTGAGCTCATCGCCCCGCTGCGCACCCGCACCCTCGCGATCGTGGAGCGGGGCCGCCGGTCGGGGGTGTTCTCCGCGTACCTGCCGCCCGTCGTCCTCGTCGGGATGCTCGAGGGGCTCACGATGGCCACCCTCGAGCAGGCCAACCGCGGCATGGTGCACGACGCGGGTGAGTCGGTCGCCCTGGCCGCCCTCGTCCTGATGGGGGTTCCACCGGAGCGTGCCGTCGCCGTCGTCCAGCGGGCCCGGCGAACGCCGTGGGATCAGCACCGGGCACCCGCGCCGGGCGGCAATGCGGTGGGGCGCGGAGACACCCGGCGCTAGACTGACATCGTCACGACACCCGTCGTGCGCCAGCCGACCCGAAAGCAGGCCGTACCGTCCACGTGAGTGAACCAGACGACACCCGAGACACCGGGAACGCCGAACGGACCACCGTCCGTTCCAACTTGGACCTGCCTCCCGAAGCTGCGGCACCGCTGCTCGGCTCGGCCGACGAGAATCTCATCGCCCTCGAACGGGCACTCGGCGCGGACATCCACGTACGCGGCAACTCCGTCACCCTCACCGGCGCGCCCGCGGACGTCGCGCTCGCGGAACGGGTGCTCGGGCAACTCGTCACCCTCGTCGGACGCGGGCAGCCGGTGACCCCGGACGCGGTGCGCCGCACCGTGGGCATGCTCACGCAGGGCCTGTCCGACGCGCCGGCCGACGTCCTCAGCCTCGACATCCTGTCCCGGCGCGGCAAGACCATCCGGCCCAAGACCCTCAACCAGAAGCGTTACGTCGACGCCATCGACACCAACACGATCGTGTTCGGCATCGGGCCCGCCGGCACCGGCAAGACGTACCTCGCCATGGCCAAGGCCGTGCAGGCGCTGCAGTCGAAGCAGGTCACCCGCATCATCCTCACGCGTCCCGCCGTCGAGGCGGGGGAGCGCCTCGGCTTCCTGCCCGGCACGCTGCACGAGAAGATCGACCCGTACCTGCGCCCGCTGCACGACGCGCTGCACGACATGATGGATCCGGAAGCCATCCCGAAGCTGATGCAGGCCGGAGTCATCGAAGTCGCACCGCTGGCGTACATGCGCGGACGCACCCTCAACGACGCGTTCATCATCCTCGACGAGGCCCAGAACACGACCGCCGAACAGATGAAGATGTTCCTGACCCGGCTCGGCTTCGGGTCGAAGATCGTCGTCACCGGCGACACCACACAGGTGGACCTGCCCGGAGGCGCCCGCTCCGGGCTGGCCGCCGCCGCCGAGATCCTCGACGGCATCGACGGCATCCACTTCGCGGTCCTCGACAGCAGCGACGTGGTGCGTCACCGGCTCGTCTCCGACATCGTCGACGCCTACGAGCGATTCGAGGCCGATCGGCCGGCCGGCGTCGCGATGGGCAACCGCGCCCAGCGGCGGGCAGCGGCCCAGAACCGGGTGCCGCGCCGGTGACCGCGACCGAGGGCCCCTCCCGCCTCGCACCCGCCGTGTCCGCAGCTGCCCAGAAGGAACTCCACAGATGAGCATCGAGATCTCGAACGAATCGGGGATGGACGTCGCCGAGGAGGACCTGATCGACATCGCACGGTTCGTCATCGCCCGGATGGACGTGCACCCCGCCGCAGAACTGTCGATGGTGCTCGTCGACTCCGGCACCATGGCCGATCTGCACATGCGCTGGATGGACCTGCCCGGCCCCACCGATGTGATGTCCTTTCCCATGGACGAGCTCGAACCCGGCGGCCGCCCCGACGCTCCCGAGCCCGGCCCCTCGATGCTCGGCGACATCGTGCTGTGTCCGTCCTTCGCTGCGGAACAGGCCGACAAGGCCGGCCATTCACTCGCGCACGAACTCGCGGTGCTCACCGTCCACGGCGTTCTGCACCTGCTCGGCTACGACCACGCCGAACCCGACGAGGAGAAGGAGATGTTCGGTCTGCAGAATCAGCTCCTCGAGGAGTGGTACGAGGAACTGCGGCGCGCGGAGCACGAGGCCCGGCTCGCTGCCCGCGACCAGCAGCTCCTCGGCAAGGCCGGGTTCTTCGACCCGACCGAGCGGTAGCGGCGTCGTGATCGGAGCACCGGCATGAGTGCCCCAGCGCTCGTCGTCGCCGCCGTCGTGCTGGTGGCGCTCGGCGGATTGTTCGCGGCGGTCGACTCGGCGCTGAACACGGTCTCCCCGGCCCGGGTGGAGGAACTGGCGAAGGGGGAACGGCCCAGCGCGCAGAAGCTGCTGGTGATCCTCGGAGACCGCCCCCGGTACGTCAACCTGATGGTGCTGCTCCGCATTCTGTGCGAGATCACCGCGACGGTCGTGCTGGTGGCGGCGCTGCTCGACCGGATGGACCACACCTGGGCGCTGGTCACCGCTGCCGTGGTCATGGTGCTCGTGGACTACATGGTGATCGGCGTGGGTCCGCGCACCCTCGGCCGCCAGCACGCGTATTCCATTGCCCTGGGCGCAACGGTGCCGCTGCGCGTGATCGGTGTGCTGCTCGGCCCGCTGAGCAGGCTGCTGATCCTGATCGGCAATGCGATCACGCCCGGCCGCGGATTCCGGAACGGGCCGTTCGCCAACGAGATCGAGCTGCGCGAGCTGGTGGACATGGCTCAGGAGCGGGGCGTCGTCGCGGCCGAGGAACGGCGGATGATCCAGTCGGTGTTCGACTTCGGTGACACCACGGCGCGCGAGGTGATGGTGCCGCGTCCCGAGATGGTGTGGATCGAGGCGGACAAGACCGCCGGCCAGGCCACCTCGCTCGCGGTGCGCAGCGGGCACTCCCGCATCCCCGTGGTCGGCGAGAACGTCGACGACATCCGCGGCGTCGTGTACCTGAAGGATCTGGTGCAGCAGACCTACTATTCACGCGACGGCGGCCGGAGCGTGACCGTGGCCGAGGCGATGCGGCCGGCGGTGTTCGTCCCCGATTCCAAACGTCTCGACGATCTGCTGGCCGACATGCAGCGCGACCGCAATCACATGGCGCTGCTCGTCGACGAGTACGGCGGCATCGCCGGTCTCGTCACCATCGAGGACATCATCGAGGAAATCGTCGGCGAGATCGCCGACGAGTACGACACCGCAGAGATCGCCCCCGTCGAGGATCTCGGCGACGGCACCTTCCGGGTCTCCGCTCGATTGCCCGTCGAGGACCTCGGTGACCTGTTCGACGTCGCGCTCGACGATCTCGAGGTCGACACCGCCGGTGGACTGCTCGGATTCGTGCTCGGCCGGGTACCGTTGCCGGGCTCCGAGGTGGAGATCCACGGTTTGCGGCTGCGCGGCGAGGGCGGCCGCGACGCCCGCGGCCGGGTCCGCATCAACACCGTGTACGTGCAACGGGTTCCCGCGACCGAGGAGGCCGCCGCGGTCGCCGAGGAGCCGGTCGACGGGTGACCTCGTCGCCGAGGCCCCACACCCCGTGCCGACCCGTTCGGCGGCACCACAGACGAGGAGTTCTGCATTGACCGATCCCGACTTCCGTTCCGGCTTCGTGTGTTTCGTCGGCCGCCCCAACACCGGCAAGTCGACGCTGACGAATGCGCTCGTGGGCAGCAAGATTGCGATCACCTCGTCGCGTCCGCAGACCACCCGGCACACCATCCGGGGCATCGTCCACCGGGAACACGCACAGATCATCCTCGTCGACACCCCCGGCCTGCATCGGCCGCGGACCCTGCTCGGGCAGCGGCTCAACGACCTGGTGCGCGACACCTATTCGGAGGTCGACGCGGTCTGCGTGTGCATTCCCGCGGACGAGAAGATCGGCCCCGGTGACCGCTGGATCGTCGAACAGGTGCGGCAGGTTGCCCCGCGCACGAAGCTGATCGGCATCGTCACGAAGATCGACAAGGTGAGCAAGGAACGACTCGCACCGCAGCTGCTCGCGGTGTCCGAGCTGCTGGGACCCGACGTGGACGTCGTTCCCGTGTCCGCCACCTCGGGGGAACAGCTCGAGGTCCTCGTCGACGTTCTCGCCTCGCACATGGAACCCGGCCCGGCGTTCTACCCCGACGGGGAGCTGACGGACGAGCCCGAGGAGACGCTCATGGCCGAGCTGATCCGCGAGGCTGCGCTCGAGGGGCTCGGCGACGAGCTGCCCCATTCGCTCGCGGTCGTGATCGAGGAGATCTCCGAGCGGGAGGGTCGAACCGAGAAGCAGGGCGAACTGCTCGACGTGCACGCGCTGCTGTACGTGGAGCGGCCGAGCCAGAAGGGCATCGTCATCGGCAAGGGCGGTGCGCGCCTGCGCGAGGTGGGTACCGCCGCCCGGTCGCAGATCGAGAAGCTGCTCGGTGTGAAGATCTACCTCGATCTGCACGTCAAGGTCGCCAAGGACTGGCAGCGAGATCCGAAGCAGCTCGGCCGCCTCGGCTTCTGATCTACGGTGGTCCCCGGGGTCTCGGGGACACGCCCCGGCCCGCGAACACGGAAGAGGCAGCCGTGAACGGTGATTCGGCGAGCGGTGTGCGGGCGGTGGTGACGCGGAATCGCGCCGCGGTCGGCGTCGTTCTCGCGGCACTGTGTCTCGGGCTCGCCGTGCTCTGGGTGTTCGTGGTGCCGGCGAAGGCCGGCGCCACGACCGGGGTGCAGGAAGCGGCGATCCGCTACGGCCACCCGGTGTGCTGGGCGCTGCTGGCGACGGCCTCCGTCCTGTTCGCGGTGCGCGCCCCGCGCCGGTCGGTCGACGTCGTCGTGCGGAGCGCCCTCGCGGCCTACGTGGTCTTCGTCGTCGCCACCGTGGTGTGATCGGTGGCCGCGTCGTCTCCGGCGGTGTCCGCGGACACCGCACTGCGGACCAGGTGCAGGACGGAGGTCGCGATGTCCACCGCGCCGCCGGTGGCGAGGCGCCGCAGCTGCAGGCCCGTGATCGTGGCAACCAGCGTCGGCGCGATCGATTCCGCTCGGGGAACGCCGAGTTCGGTGAGAATGGTGGCGGTCAGTGCATCGTAGGCGGACCAGCACTGTGCCGCGGCGTCCCGCAGCTGGGCATCCCTGCCCGCCTGGATGTAGAGCTCGAACGGGGCGATCCGCTCGGCCGAGAACGACAGGTCCTCGGCCACCTGCTCGGTGAGTGCTGCGGCGTCGACCAGGCTCGGATCCCGGCTCCGGTACTCCTGCGCGAGCTCGCGCAGTCGTGTGGTCTCGTCGGCGACGAACGTCGTGAGCGCCGAGCGCAGCAGATCGGACTGGGTGGGGAAGTGGTAGGTGATCGACCCGAGCGAGACCCCCGCCCGGGCGGCGATGCGGCGGTTGGTGACCGCGGCGATGCCGTCCGTGCCGATCAGGTGCAGGGTCGCCGCGATGATTCTGCCGCGGACATCCGTGCCCATCGCGCTCACCACCATCGCCGCGGCGTGTGACGATCCCAGCGCAGTTCCGACTCGAGCTGGGAGGCGAGGGAGATCAGCACAGGCTCCGCGTTCTCGTGCCCCATGAGCTGGGCGCCGATCGGCAGGCCCGATCCGGTGAATCCCGCCGGGATGTTCACGCTGGGCCAGCCCAGGACGTTCCATGGCCAGGTGTAGGGGCAGGCGGCGGTGATCACCTTGTCGGTGGCCCAGCCGCCGAGTCCGTCCATCGCATCCACCGCCGGGGGCGGGGTCGCCGTGGTGGGGGCGAGGATCACGTCGAACCGGTCGAAGATCGCGCCGATGCGCCGGCGGATGCGCGGTTCGGCGGCCCGGGCGGCACGGAGCGCGCGGCCGCGGAGCACCCGGCCGGTGCGCGCGTTCGCCCGGGTCCGGGGGTCGGCCAGGGCGGGGTCCGGCAGGCGTCGCACCCAGTCGTCGATCCCCGCCATCGACCGGGGCAGAAAGTTCAGGCCCAGCAGTGGGCCGTAGGCGGGGTCGGCGAGGGTGACCTCGTGACCCAGGGCGCGCAGGGCACCGGCCAGGGAGTCCACCCCCGCGCGGATCTCGCCGTGCAGCCGGGTGCGGGTAGCGGTGTACGGCAGGGCGAACGAGAGCGCGACGCGGAGCCGGCCCGGGTCGCGGCCCACGGCGTCGGACACCGTGACGGCCTCGGCTTCGTGCAGGTCGCCGACGTGGCCGCCTGCGACCGCGTCGAGCAGCAGTGCGGCGTCGGCGACCGTGCGCGCGAGGGGGCCGTGCGTGGTCAGGCCGTAGAACGCCTCGGGATCGGGCCACATCGAGATCCGCCCGCGCTGCGGCTTGATACCCACGAGGTTGGTCCAGGCGGCCGGTATGCGGACCGATCCGGCGCCGTCCGAGCCGAGGGCCGCGGACACCATCCCCGCTGCCACCGCCGCGGCACTGCCCCCCGACGACCCGCCGGGGGTGTGGTCGCGGTGCCACGGGTTGCGGGTGTGACCGAACGCGCTGCCGCCGGTGAACGGCCACTGGCCCAGTTCGGGGGTGTTCGTCTTGCCGACGATCACCGCACCGGCGGCCCGCAGTCGCCGCACCACCTCGGCGTCCTGCTCGCGGACGGTGAACTCGCCGGCGCATCCGAACGCGGTGACCTCCTGTGCGATGTCCGTGTCGTCCTTCACCGCGACCGGCACGCCGAGCAAGGGGAGGCGGACCCCGGCGGCGAGACGCCGGTCGGCCTGTTCGGCCTCCGCGAGGGCCCGCTCCCGCCGGACGCTCCGGAAGGCGTTGAGGGCGGGATCGGCGGCCGCGATGCGGTCCAGGGCGCCCCGCGTCGCGGCGACGGACGTGATGGCGCCCGCGGCGAGGGCGGCGGCCTCGGCGGCGAGGCCCGGCGCGCGGGTGTCGGCGCGGGGTGCGGTCATACGGCGGCGTCCTCCTGTGCTGTTCGTTCGAACGAACAGTAACGTGTTCCAGTGGCTCCGGTCGAGGGCCTGCACCGGAAAATGTGATGCTCGTCACATCTAGGCCATCAGCGGCGGGGCGCTGGGTATGCCCCCGGGGACATCGCGGGCGCCTCCCGTGATGTCAGGGAGACCGGCTGTCAGGAGTTACACATGGGTTCATCACGCACACGCACCCTCCGGCGCGTACCGGATACGGAGACGCGGACGGTCTTCCGGACCATCCACGGCTACCGCCGCGCGTTCCGGATCGCCGGTGACGGGCCCGCCCTGCTGCTGATCCACGGGATCGGCGACAACTCCTCGACCTGGCGGGAGATCATCCCGCATCTGGCCCGCAAGTACACGGTCATCGCCCCGGACCTGCTCGGCCACGGCCGCTCCGACAAGCCCCGCAGCGACTACTCGGTCGCCGGATACGCCAACGGGGTCCGAGATCTGCTGTCGGTGCTGGGCATCGCCCGCGTCACGGTGGTCGGGCATTCCCTCGGCGGTGGTGTCGCGATGCAGTTCGCGTACCAGTTCCCGCAGATGGTCGACCGGCTCGTGCTGGTCTCGGCCGGTGGCGTCACCAAGGACGTCCACCCCGCCCTGCGGGCGCTGTCCCTGCCGGGGCTGAGCGAGGCGCTCAAGCTGCTGCGGATCCCGGGTGCCATGCCCGCTGTGCGTATCGCCGGGGGGCTACTGGGCCGATGGCACGACACGCCCCTGCGTCCCGGTGTCCTGCTGCACGACACCTCGGACCTGATCCGGGTTCTGGGGGGCCTGCCCGATCCCACGGCGTGCGAGGCGTTCCTGCGCACGTTGCGCGCCGTCGTGGACTGGCGTGGTCAGGTGGTGACGATGCTCGACCGCTGCTATCTGACCGAGGACCTGCCCGTGCAGCTGATCTGGGGTGAGCACGACAGTGTGATCCCGGTCGGGCACGCGCACCTGGCGCATTCGGCGATGCCGCATTCCCGGCTCGAGGTCTTCCGCAACTCCGGTCACTTCCCGTTCCGCGACGACCCCATCAGGTTCGTCCGGGTGGTCGAGGAGTTCCTCGACTCCACCGCCCCCGCCGAGTTCGACGAGCAGCGCTGGGGCCGGCTGCTCGTCAACGGTGTCAGCGAGCGCCGGATCACCGGTGGTCCGGCCGCCCGGCAGGCCGTGCTCGGTGCGATGGGCGCCGAGGAGCGCAGCGCCACCTGAGCCGATCGGGTGAATGCGGACGCGGGGTGCGCCCGGTGTCGGCCGGACGTGACAGACTCGGATCGTGAGGTTGTACCGGGATCACGCGGTGGTGCTGCGCCAGCACAAGCTGGGCGAGGCCGACCGCATCGTCACCCTGCTCACCCGTCGCCACGGGCTCGTGCGGGCCGTCGCGAAAGGTGTGCGCCGCACCCGCTCGAAGTTCGGGGCCCGGCTCGAGCCGTTCGCGCACATCGACGTGCAACTACATCCGGGTCGCAGCCTCGACATCGTCACGCAGGTCCAGACCGTCGACGCGTTCGGTGCCGACATCGTCGACGACTACGGCCGCTACACCACCGCGTGTGCCGTGCTCGAGACCGCCGAACGGCTCGCCGGTGAGGAACGCGCTCCCGTTCCGCAACTGCACCGCCTCACCGTCGGTGCCCTCCGTGCGCTGTCCGACCGGATCCGGCCGCCGGAGCTGATTCTCGACGCGTACCTGCTGCGCGCGATGGCCTACGCCGGCTGGGCACCGGCGATCGACCGCTGCGCCCGCTGCGACGAGCCCGGCCCGCATCGCGCATTCCATGTCGCGGCCGGGGGAGCGGTGTGCGTGCGGTGCCGTCCGCCGGGTGCCGCGACCCCCGGCGCGGGTGTGCTGGACCTGATGGACGCGCTGTTCCACGGTCGCTGGCAGGGCACCGAAACGGTGTCCGCGGCCACGCGTGGGCAGGTCAGCGGCTTGATCGCCGCCCATCTACAGTGGCATCTGGAGCGGCAGTTGCGGACCCTGCCCCTCATCGAACGCAGTCGTCCCCATGCCGTGACTGTGGAGGGGGAGACGGTCGGGCAGGATGGGGGGCGTGATTCGACGCCGCACCCCGCAAGCATCGCGTGACCGCGAGATCCGGCCGCCCGACCCGCATCCGTCCGGCGCCCGCCCACCGGGTCTGCAGCCCGAACTGATCCCGCGGCACGTCGCCCTGGTCATGGACGGCAACGGACGCTGGGCACAGGAACGCGGCCTGCCCCGCACCGCCGGCCACGAACGCGGCGAGGCGGTGCTGATGGACACCGTGTGCGGCTGCATCGAGATGGGCGTCAAGTGGCTCTCGGCGTATGCGTTCTCCACCGAGAACTGGAAGCGCAGCCCGGACGAGGTGCGCTTCCTCATGGGCTTCAACCGGGACGTCATCCGCCGCCGGCGCGACGAGATGCACGAGATGGGGGTGCGCGTGCGCTGGGCCGGACGACGGCCCAAGCTGTGGCGCAGCGTCGTCAAGGAACTCGAGATCGCCGAGGAACTGACCCGCGACAACGACGTGATGACCCTCACCATGTGCGTGAACTACGGGGGTCGCGCCGAGATCGCCGATGCTGCAAGGGAAATCGCGCGTCGCGTGGCTGCGGGTGAGCTCGACCCGGAACGCGTCACCGAGGCCACGGTGGGGCGGTACCTCGACGAGCCCGACATGCCGGACGTGGACCTGTTCCTGCGGCCGTCCGGTGAGCAGCGCACCTCGAACTTCCTGCTCTGGCAGTCGGCCTACGCCGAAATGGTGTTCCAGGACAAGATGTTCCCCGACTTCGACCGTCGGGACCTGTGGGCCGCGTGTGTGGAGTACGCCTCGCGCGACCGTCGATTCGGGGGTGTGAAGTGACGGACGCCGGGACCGGACCGGGCGATCGGGCACCCGACCCCGGCGGAATGGACCCGAGCGGACTGGGCCTGCGCGAGCGGATCGCGTCCGCGCTGGCGGAGTTCGTCGCCCTGCACGAACCCAGGACGAACGGCGACGACGCGCTGGGATTCGACTACGCGGGCGTGCCCTGCGCCGTGCGGGTGGTGACCCTCACCGAAGGCCTCGACGTGGTGTCGCTGACCGGAATCCTCGCGTGGGACCTGCCACTAGACGACGCGTTGCGCACACGCGTCGCCACGGCAGCCGACGCGCTGCAGTTCGGGTCGATCCACCTCGTCGAGCGGGACGCCGAGGCGGACGTGGTGCTCCGGTACTCCTTTCCCGCCACCGGTCTCGACGATTCGCCCCTGACGACGATGCTGCTGCTCGTGCTCGGTGGTGCCGGCGACGCGCGCTCGGCCGTCGCGGGTACGGGCGGATCCGAGTGAGCGAACTCGACTGGGACCTCCCGATCGTCACCGGGGACGACGACGCGCTGCGCGCGGCCGTGCTGCGTGTCCTGTCGACGGTCCTCACCGAGGAGATCGAACCCGACACGGACGGCGATGTACCGATCTGGGTCGACGATGTGCTCACCTACGTCGTCGTCGACTCCCGAGCGGGGGTGGTGGAGCTGACGACGTACCTGGTGGAGCGGATCGCCGGTCGCGCCCGCGCGGCCGAGGTCCTCGTCGACCTGCAGGCGCAGTGGCCGGACGCGAGACTCGAACTCCACCAGGATCGGGTGACGGCGGTGCAGCGCGTCCCGGCGCACCCGCTGGTGCCGGCGCACCTGGCGCGCGCGGTCGCGGTCGTGGCGGCGCTGGTGCCGTCGGCTCCCGACCTCGCAACGCGGCTCGGCGGCCGGGCGTGCGTGTTCGACGAGCCGGGCGGCGAGACCGTCGATCTGCTGGGCGGGTGCGGTTGCGACGGCTGCGGGTGCCGCTGAGGGTCACCGCTCAGCGGAGGCTGCGCTCGGCGGGAGGGCTGCGCTCAGCGGGAGGTTGGGGGCTCGGCGTCCGCGCACTCGCGGCAGGTGCCGAAGATCTCGACGGTGTGGCTGACGTCGACGAAGCCGTTGTCCTCGGCCACCTCGTGGGACCAGCGCTCGACCGCGGGCCCGTCCACCTCGACGGTGAATCCGCACGCGCGGCACACGAGATGGTGGTGGTGACCGGACGAGCAGCGCCGGTAGACGGACTCCCCGCTGTCGGTGCGCAGCACGTCGACGGTGCCGGCTTCGGCAAGGGACTGCAGGGTGCGGTAGACGGTGGTCAGGCCGATGCCCTCGCCGCGCCGGCGCAGTTCGTCGTGCAGGTCCTGGGCCGAACGGAATTCTTCGATCTCGTCGAGCAGCGCGGAGATCGCACTGCGTTGTCTGGTGGAGCGGACTCCGACGACGGGTTTGGGGGCGGGCGGCACGGCTGGGGTCAACCTTCCTCGACGTGGGCGACGGCATCGACGACGATGTGGGCGAGATGGTCGTCGACGAGACGGTAGAGCACCTCGCGTCCGGCGCGCTCGCCGCGGACCACGCCTGCGGCCTTGAGGATGCGCAGGTGCTGGCTGATCAGCGGTTGGGTGACGCCGAGCGCCCCGACCAGCTCGTGGACACAGTGTTCGGACTCGCGCAGTTGCAGCACGATCGCGATGCGCACGGGTGCGGCCAGGGCGCGCAGGAGCTCGCCGGCGGCGGCGAGGGTCTCCCGCGACGGAGCCGGGGCCGGGGCGGGTGCCGCCGAGCCCGGACGGCAGTCCTCGTGCGGAGGGGGCGCGGCGCTGGCGTCGCCGCCGGGGCCGGTGTCGGCAACGCTCAACGGGTCTCCTTCGGGTCCTCGGCCGCGTTATTGCAAACCGATCCCATTTTGATATGCACGAATGTGCATGTCAACCGGCGCGACGTTCGGCCCCGCCGACCGGAGCGATAGGCTTACGGGTCGACGCACGCTGCGAAACCCCGCATCGAAGATGGAGTGAATCCGAGTGGCACCGAAATCCAAGATCGATACCGTCGCCAACCTGGCCAAGCGCCGGGGCCTGGTCTATCCCTGCGGTGAGATCTACGGCGGTACGAGGTCGGCCTGGGACTACGGGCCGCTCGGCGTGGAGCTCAAGGAGAACATCAAGAAGCAGTGGTGGCGCAACATGGTCACCAGCCGCGAGGACGTCGTCGGACTGGACTCGTCGGTGATCCTGCCGCGTCAGGTGTGGGTGGCCTCGGGTCATGTCGGGGTCTTCAACGATCCGCTCGTCGAGTGCCTGAGCTGTCACAAGCGCCACCGCCAGGATCACCTGCAGGAGGCGTACGCCGAGAAGAACAAGCTCGACGATCCCGACGCTGTTCCGATGTCGGAGATCGCCTGCCCCGACTGCGGCACCAAGGGCCGGTGGACCGAGCCCCGCGACTTCAACATGATGCTCAAGACCTATCTCGGCCCGATCGAGAGCGAGGAGGGGCTGCACTACCTGCGTCCCGAGACCGCGCAGGGCATCTTCGTGAACTTCGCCAACGTGCTCACCACGTCGCGCAAGAAGCCGCCGTTCGGCATCGGCCAGATCGGCAAGAGCTTCCGCAACGAGATCACCCCGGGCAACTTCATCTTCCGGACCCGCGAGTTCGAGCAGATGGAGATGGAGTTCTTCGTCAAGCCGGGCGAGGACGAGCAGTGGCACCAGTACTGGATCGACTACCGGATGGACTGGTACACCGGACTCGGCATCAACAAGGACAACCTGCGCCTGTACGAGCACCCGCAGGACAAGCTGTCCCACTACTCCAAGCGCACCGTCGACATCGAGTACCGCTTCCACTTCCAGGGCAGCGAATGGGGCGAGCTCGAGGGCGTCGCCAACCGCACCGACTTCGACCTGTCGACGCACGCGCAGCACTCGGGTGCCGACCTGAGCTTCTTCGACCAGACCACCAACGAGCGGTACACCCCGTACGTCATCGAGCCGGCAGCGGGTCTGACGCGTTCGCTCATGGCGTTCCTCGTCGACGCCTACAGCGAGGACGAGGCACCCAACGCGAAGGGTGGCGTCGACAAGCGCACCGTGCTGCGCCTCGATCGCCGGCTCGCCCCGGTCAAGGCGGCGGTGCTGCCGCTGTCGCGCAATGCGGATCTGAGCCCCAAGGCGAAGGACCTCGCCGCGCAGCTGCGCCAGTACTGGAACATCGAGTTCGACGACGCCGGCGCCATCGGCCGCCGCTACCGCCGCCAGGACGAGATCGGCACCCCGTTCTGCATCACGGTCGACTTCGACACCCTCGAGGACCAGGCCGTCACCATCCGCGAGCGCGACACCATGGCGCAGGAGCGCGTCGGGCTCGACCAGGTCGAGGGTTACCTGGCCCAGCGGCTGATCGGCGCCTGACCGCGCAGCCGCAGTGAGGGGGTCGCCTCGCACGAGGCGACCCCCTCACTGCACGGTCGCGGTCAGAACCGCCCGCCGCTGCTGCCGCCGAACCCGCCGCCCCCGAAGCCCCCGCCGCCGAAGCCCCCGCCGCCGAAGCCCCCGCGGCCACCGGTCAGGACGCTGTTTATCAGGATGCCGCCGAGCACCGCACCGGCGATGTTGCCGCCGGAGGCGCCGCCGCGGGGCGGACGCTGCTGACGGTCCCAACGCTGCACGTCGTTCTGCGCTGCGCGCAGCGCATTCGCCGCGAGGGTCCCCGCCGCCTGAGCGTGTTGCAGGGCCCGGCCCGGGTCGTGGGCGGCGAGCTGCTGCGCGGCCTGCAGATGGCGCTGCGCCTCCGACAGGCGGGTGCGGGCTTCGGCGCCGATCACGCCGCGCCGCGTCCCGATGAAGTCCGCGGCAGCGGTGACCTGGGACTGGGCGGCCGTCAGATCCTGCTCGAGACGTTGACGGCTGCGCTGCGCCTGCTCCTGTGCCTGACGGGTGCGGGCGCGCAGCGCGTCGAGGCGGGCGTCCGCCTCGACGACTCGGGTGAAGCTGCCCAGCGGGTCGGTGTTCATCGCCGCCCGCGCGTGGTCGAGTGCCTCCTGCGCGGCCCTGCGGGCTTCGGCGAGTTCCGCGCCCCCGGCATCGGCGAGCTGTCCCGCGTCGGCGATGCCCTGTTCGGCGTCGGCCATCGCCGCCGGCAACGTCGCGATCGCCCGCCGGATGTCGTCGGCGGCGTGGTCGATCGCGTCGAGCATGGTCGCCGCGTGCCCCAGAGCGCCTTCCGCTTCCCGGATGGCGCGCACCGCGTCGCCCTGCTCGCCGACGGGGCGCGCCACCGCGGTGCGGCCCTGGTCGACTGACTTCTCGGCGAACTCGATCTCGTCCTGGGCCAGCGCCACGTTGTCGGTGATCGGGGCGAGCGCGCCGGCCGGGAACTCCGTGCGCAGGTTCGCCAGCGTCGCCTCGGCCTCGGGGAGGCGGGCCCGCAACGCGATCGCGCGCTGGGTGAGTGCGTCGAGGCGGGCGGGTGCATCGAGCAGCAGATCGCGCATCCGGTCGAAGGCCTCGACCTGCGCGTCGAGTTCCCGGTCCGCGCGCCCGCACGACGAGATCAACTGCACGAGCATGTCGCGCTGCTGCTGAGGCGTCTCGGGGATGGCGTCGTCGAGCCGCTGCCGGATCTCGAACGCGGACGCCAGGGCCGACTGCGCCTGACGGTAGGCGTGGTCGAACGGTTGAACCGCGGCATCGCCGAATTCCCCGCGCGCCAGTTCGAGCGCCTCGTGGCTCGAACGGACCGCGTTGTCGGTCTCGACCAGGATCTTCTGGGCATGTAGTTCGAGCCCTTCGAGCGGCAGTGCACTCAGTGCGTCGGTGTCGGCCGGGTCGGTGTCCGCCGCGGCCCGGGCGCCCGCCTCGGCCCGCTTGCGCTTGGCGCGCTTGGAGTACAGGTACACCCCGCCGGCGCCGGCGGCGATGACCCCGCCCCCCACGAGCAGCGTGGTGCCCGAGCCCGAGCCCGAGCCCGAGCCCGAACCCGAGGCCGACAACGCCTCGTCGAGACCCTCGGCCGCCGCCACCGCGGCCCCGGCCCAGTTCTCGTTCCGCAGCTGCGGCACGATCCGGTCCGTGCTGATGGCGTCCCGCTCGGACGCGGTGACCCCGGACAACGCGTTCGGCGTCCACAGCGCGTACTCGCGGTCCTGCGTGGCCACGGCGAGCAGGGCGGTGTCGGTGCCGAAGTTGCTGGCCTGCGCGGTCTGCTCGGTCCAGTCGTCGGACGACAGTCCGGAAAATGTCGGCACGTACGCCACCCACAACTGCACCCCGTGCTCGGCGTAGAGCGCGTCCGCCGCCTGCTCGATCTGCGCCGTCTCCGCCGGACCCAGTACGCCGGCCGTGTCGGTGATCGGCTGCGGGAGCCGGAAGGGCGGCTCGGCCGTCGCCGAACCGGGCAGCAACAACCAGGCCAGCGCCGCCAGCAGGACCGGCACCGACAGCGACAGCGAACGGTGGAGCGGACGGACCGGACGTGGCCGGACGACGACCGAATGCGGTGACATGCGTTCGAATCTATCGGCTCGCCTGCGTCGTCGCCCGTGGCGCGTCGCCGGGTGGGCACACGCGCAACACTGGCAGAATCGGGGAGTGAGTACCGCAGCCCGTCTACGCCCAGCACCGCCCCTCCCCGAAACCCGGCGTGGGTTCGGGACGAGCGTCGCGCGCTGGACACGCCGGCTGGTGCTCGGAGTGGTGCTCGCGGCGATCGCGGTCCTCGCCGGGACCGCGGTGCGGGTGTGGCAGGTGGCGCGCATCGACGACTGGAGCCCGGCCGACGCCATCGTCGTGCTCGGCGCCGCCCAATACTCCGGCACCCCCTCGTCGGTGTTCCAGGCCCGCCTCGACCAGGCCTTCACCCTGTACGAGAACCGGGTAGCCGAACGGATCGTCACCGTCGGCGGGAAGCAGGAGGGTGACCTGTTCACCGAGGCGGCCTCCGGCAAGAACTATCTGGTCGCCAAGGGTGTGCCGGAGTCGGCGATCACCGCGGTCGAGGAGGGCTCGGACAC
Organism: Rhodococcus sp. P14; assembly: GCF_000256505.1. Classification (NCBI taxonomy): domain Bacteria; kingdom Bacillati; phylum Actinomycetota; class Actinomycetes; order Mycobacteriales; family Nocardiaceae; genus Rhodococcus; species Rhodococcus sp. P14. The sequence continues at coordinate 15,764 of NZ_AJFC01000178.1, forward strand.
GCTGCTCAGTGTCGAGGCGGTCGGACGCGAGATGAGCGCGCAGGGGCTGCACTCCGCGGTGCTGGTGAGCGATCCGTGGCATTCGCTGCGTACTCGCACCATGGCCCGCGACGCCGGTCTCGATGCGTGGACCGCGCCGACCCGCACCGGACCCGCCGTGTACACCCGGGAGTCGCAGCTGCACGGGATCGCCCGTGAGACGGGCGCGCTGATCTGGTACCAGCTCACCCACGACTCGGCGGACTTCCCCTACACGGCCGCACAGTGAAAGAGGACGTGATGCCGGGCTACGACGAACACGACCTCGAACGGCGTGTCACCGAGGTCCCGAAGGTATCGGCGCTCGCCGGTGCCGGGCCGGCGACCGCGAGCCGTACGCCGTTCGCGCGGGACCGCGCCCGGGTCCAGCACAGCGCCGCCCTGCGGCGGCTCGCCGACAAGACCCAGGTCGTCGGCCCCCGCGACGGTGACACTCCGCGCACCCGGCTCACCCACTCGATCGAGGTCGCCCAGATCGGCCGCAGCATCGCCGACGGGCTCGGTTGCGATCCCGACCTGGTGGACCTCGCCGGCCTCGCGCACGACATCGGGCACCCGCCCTACGGTCACAACGGCGAGCGCGCCCTCGACGAGGTAGCCGCCGGGTGCGGCGGATTCGAGGGCAACGCGCAGAATCTGCGGATCCTCACGTGCCTCGAGCCGAAGATCGTCCATCCCGACGGCGCGAGCGCCGGTCTCAATCTCACCCGCGCGGCCCTCGACGCGACACTGAAGTATCCGTGGACCCGCCCGGCGCCCGGCGCGAAGTTCGGCGCCTACGACGACGACGCCGACGTCCTCGAGTGGGTGCGCGACGGCGCGCCGGACCGGCGCAAGTGCCTCGAAGCCCAGATCATGGACTGGTCCGACGACGTCGCCTACTCCGTCCACGACGTCGAGGACGGCGTGATCGACGGACGGATCGACCTGCGCGTGCTCACCGACCCGGCGTCGGTGAACACGCTCGTCGATCTCGGCATGCGCGAGTTCTCCGGTCTCGATCCGAACGAGCTGGTGGAGGCCTCGAAGCGACTGTCGCAGATGCCGGTGGTCCAGGCCGTCGACACCTACGACGGCAGCCTCGCGTGCTCGGTGGCGCTCAAGCGGCTCACCAGTGAACTCGTCGGCCGCTTCGCGACGGCCGCGATCATCGGCACCCGCGCCGTCACCGGCGATCGCCCGGTCACCCGCTACGACGCCGACCTCGTCGTCCCGCCTGTCGTCGCGTCCGAGGTGGCCCTGCTCAAGACCATGGCCCTGCAGTTCGTGATGTCCGATGCCGCCCACCGGCAGCGTCAGGAACGGCAGCGGGAACGGATCCACCGCGTCGCCGAATGGCTCGAGCGCACGGCCCCTGTCGGCCTCGACCCGTTCTTCGTCCCCCTCTGGGACGCCGCGCCCGACGACGCCGCCCGCATGCGGGTGATCGTCGACCAGATCGCTTCGTGCACCGAGTCCCGGCTCGAGCGGATCGACCGCGACAGCCTCGCCGCGCAGGCGAGTTGGGGGTAGCGCCTAGACTCGTCGTCGTGGCCGGGCGAATTTCAGACAGGGACATCGCGGCCGTCCGTGACCGCGTCCGGATCGAGGACATCGTCGGCGAGTACGTCGCCCTCAGGCGCGGCGGCGCCGATTCGATGAAGGGGCTGTGCCCCTTCCACGACGAGAAGTCCCCGTCCTTCCACGTCCGTCCCAACCACGGCCACTTCCACTGCTTCGGCTGCGGCGAGGGCGGCGACGTGTACTCGTTCCTGCAGAAGATCGAGCACATCAGTTTCGTCGAAGCCGTCGAGCAGCTCGCCGACCGGGTCGGCTACACCCTCAACTACGAGGGCGGGGGACCGTCGGTGCAGCGCGACCGCGGCACCCGCGCACGGCTCGTCGCCGCCAACGCGGCGGCGCAGGAGTTCTACGCCGAGCAGCTGCGGACGCCCGACGCTCAGGCGGCGCGGGACTACCTGACCGAACGCAGCTTCGACGAAGCCGCGGCCGCGGCGTTCGGGTGCGGATACGCTCCCGCCGGCTGGGATGCGCTCACCAGGCACCTGCTCTCCCGCGGCTTCGAATTCGCCGAGCTCGAGGCGGCCGGTCTGTCCAAGCAGGGTCGCCGCGGACCCATCGACCGGTTCCACCGGCGGCTGCTGTGGCCGATCCGCAACCTCGCCGGCGACGTCATCGGATTCGGAGCCCGCCGCCTGTTCGACGACGACACGCTCGCGGCAAAGTACGTCAACACCCCGGAAACGTTGCTCTACAAGAAATCCCAGGTGCTGTTCGGACTCGACCTGGCCAAGCGGGAGATCGCCAAGGCGCACCAGGCGGTGATCGTCGAGGGCTACACCGACGTCATGGCAATGCACCTGTCGGGCGTGAAAACCGCAGTGGCCGCGTGCGGCACCGCGTTCGGCGACGAGCATCTGGCGATGCTGCGGCGACTGCTCATGGACGACAGCTACTTCCGCGGTGAGATCATCTACACCTTCGACGGCGACGCCGCCGGCCGGGCTGCGGCGATGAAGGCGTTCGAGGGCGACCAGAAGACCACGGCGAAGACATTCGTCGCGATCGCACCGCAGGGCATGGATCCGTGCGAGCTGCGGCAGGAGTCCGGCGACGGAGCGGTGCGCGACCTCGTCGCCCGGCGCACCCCGATGTTCGAGTTCGTCGTCAAGTCGATTCTCGCCGAGCACGACCTCGACACCGCCGAGGGTCGGGTGGAGGCGCTGCGCCGGACGGTTCCCGTGGTGGCCCGGATCAAGGAACGTACGCTGCGCGACAGTTACGCGGTGCAGTTGTCGCACTGGGTGGGCTGGGACGACATTCCGGCCGTCCGCCGCCGGGTGCAGGAGGAGTCCCGTCGCGTCGCGCGCGGCGGCGACGAGAAGGCACGCACCGTCGCGCCGCACCAGCGGGCGGAGGCGGGGCCCGCGGAGACGGTCCTGCGTCGGCCGCGTCCCGACGATCCGGCGCTGTGGCCGCAGCGCGACGCCCTCAAGGCGGCGCTGCAGTACCCCGGCATCGCCGGGACCGTGTTCGATTCGCTGCCCGCGGAGACGTTCACCGATCCGGCCTACGCGGCCGTCCGCGAAGCCGTGGCCGCGGTCGGCGGGACCGGCGCGGGACTCGGCGGCGCGGAATGGGTCGACGCCGTCGGCCGCGCCGCCACCGACCCCGTGGTGCACTCGCTGGTCATGGAACTCGCGGTGGACTCGCTGCCCGCGGAGGAGGACCGGATGCCCCGCTACATCGGCGGGGTCCTCGCGCGGCTGCAGGAGGTCTGGGTGGGGGAGCAGGTCGCCGAACTCAAATCCAAACTGCAGCGCATCTCCCCGGCCACCGAATCCGACGAGTTCCACTCGCTGCTCGGGGACCTCGTCGCACTCGAGCAGTATCGGCGCAGCCTGCTCGACCAGGCCATCGGCGACACCAGCGGCGACGGCCTGGCCGGCTGACCTCACGCCACCCGCGTCACCGCCGCAACTGGTCGCGGGGGACGAGGATCGTGGTCTGCTCGTCGAGCGGCTTCATCGGTTCGAGCTTCGGCTCCGGGCTGAGGGAGTCGGCCAGCTTCTGCCGGCTCACCTCGATCGCCTTCTTCGTCACCGGGCTACCTGCGACCGCCTTCGCCGTCCTGCTGAGCTGTTCGTATCGGGCGCGGCCCGCCCGTGTCCCCAGGACGTAGCCCGCGGCAACCCCCACCAAAAGTCCGATCAACGTCGTCTCCGTTCAGCCGTGTCAGCGTCTTACCCATCCTGCCCGATCCAGGTCCCCGGGCTCACAGGCAGGCGATTTGGTGCCGCGTCGGGTGGGGCGCTACAGTTCTTCACGCACCGCGGGAAACGGCGGGGCACGCAGGACAATCCCCTGTAGCTCAATTGGCAGAGCATTCGACTGTTAATCGAACGGTTGCTGGTTCGAGTCCAGCCGGGGGAGCTTCCGGAAAACCCCTTCCACCCGATCTCGGGTGGAAGGGGTTTTCGCGTCCCGGCCGGCACGAACCGTGGCCGGTGTGACGGAAGTTACACACGCCTCCTCGTGGCCGCGGTTCGGCCTGGCCCGGCGACACGGGGTGACCCGCGACCGGGACCGGCCGTCGCGGCCGGTAGCATTCGGCACACGTCGCGTACCTTCGGATACGCGCGGACGGGGCGGTAGCTCAGTCGGTTAGAGCCGTGGACTCATAATCCATTGGTCGCGGGTTCGAGCCCCGCCCGCCCCACCCTTCCCGCTCCGGCCGTCACACCCCCTGGAGCCGGATCTGCTGGAAGGCGACGGCGTGCCGCACGCCGATTCGGGTTCCGGCGGCCGCGGTGAACTCGCGCAGGAACGCCGCAGGATCGAAGTCCCGGCCCAGCCCGTCCAGGTAGGACCGGTGGGCGCGCAGTGATTCGATTCCGGCGTCGAGACTCTCGGTGACGTCGACGGCGTGCGACGGCTCGTTCGCGCCCATCAGGTACACGTGGCCGACCCCGTGCCACGGAGGCAGGTTCTCGTCGAGCAACTCGGGGAAGATCCAGCGATTGCCGGCGTCGCGGGCGCCGTCGAGTACCGCCAGGCCCACGGCGCGGTGGTCGGCCTGATTGACGATGCGCCCGCCGTCCAGTCCGTAGGTGGGCTCGTACGTGGCGGTGATCAGCACGTCCGGCCGGAACCTCCGGATCTCGCGGGCGATGGCGCGGCGCAGGTCGAGTCCGTATTCGACGACGCCGTCGCGGTATCCGAGGAATGTCACGTCCTCGACGCCGACGACGGCGGCGGCTTCGAGCTGCTCGCGGCGTCGCAGAGGTGCCGCCTCGGCGGGGGTGCGGCCGTCGATGCCGGCCTCGCCGTCGGTGGCGACGACGTAGGCCACCGACTTGCCCGAGCGGGTCCAGCGGGCGACGGCGCCGGCCGCGCCGTACTCGAGGTCGTCGGGATGCGCGACGACGGCCATCGCGCGGTTCCAGTTCTCGGGCAGCGTGGTCGATGTGGTGTTCACGACGGGTCCTTTCGAGTCGGTGACCGGGTCTCCTTTCGGACGTCGCACCGCGGCGAAGGACGCATTCGCCGAGCGCGAACGACGCGGCTGCGTCCGTTCGGCGCGACGGTCGTCAGTAGGGAGGACACACGGTGACGAGGATCCATGGTGGATTCCCGGGCCGGTGTCCCGATTTCGAGGAGAGACCGCCATGTCTGCCACCCGAGTCCAGCTCGCTCTCAACGTCGAGGACATCACCGCGGCGACCGAGTTCTACACCGCGTTGTTCGGGGTGTCACCGCACAAACAGCGCCCCGGGTACGCCAACTTCGCGATCGAGGACCCGCCGCTGAAGCTGGTGCTGATCGAGAATCCCGGTGCGCGCGAACGTCTG
>NZ_AJFC01000179.1:0-33768 GCF_000256505.1 Rhodococcus sp. P14
CGGACGGCCCCGACGAGGTGTCCGGAGCGCTGGCTCGGTTCCGTGCTGCCGGACTGACCGCCACGATCGCCGAGCAGGATCTGTGCTGCCATGCCGTGCAGGACAAGGTTTTCGTCGACGCGCCCGACGTGCCCAACGGATGGTGGGAGTACTACGCCGTGACCGACGACGATCCCGCCAACCCGGACGGGCTGACGGGTTCGGCGTGTGCGGTCGCCTGCGCGAGCGAGGACAGCCCGACAGCGGGGGCCTGCTGCGGCTGATCGGAACTCGCCCCGGTGTGCCGTCCGGCGACGGCACACCGGCGCGCACCGCAGGATCAGCACCCCTGGATCAGCGGGGGTCGCCGGCGCAGCGGCAGTCGGTCGGGGTGGTGTAGTCCACGGGCATCCCGTGCGCATCGAGGGTCAGGGCGCAGCACCGTCCGAGCAGTTCGGCCAGCTTCCGCCGGCCCCGCTGGACCCGGGACTTCATTCCCGACAGCGACACCCCTTCGACGGCGGCGGCGCGGGCCTGCGTCAGACCTTCCAGGTCGGTCAGCTCGACGGCTCGGCGCTGCTCGGGGGAGAGCCCGTCGAGCAGCGGGCGCAGGCAGGCGGCCAGCTCCCGCTGGGCGGTCGCCGCGTCGTCCCCGTCCGGTCCGGCCGGGTCGGGCGCGTCGCCGGTGAGCGGTGCGAGCCGGTCCCGATCCCGGGCGGCCCGTCGGTAGTCGTCGATGATCGCGCTGCGGGCGATCCGGTACACCCACCGGATCAGGTGCTCGCGGTCCTCGACCCGGCCGAGGTTCCTGTGGACGCGCAGCAGGATTTCGCCGAGCACGTCGTCGGCGCGGTCCGGATCGGCGATCCGCCGCTGCACGAAGACGCGGAGCTGCGCTCCGAACTCGCGCCAGACGGCTTCGGTGGTCAGGGCGTCCGCGTCCGTCGCGGACCTGGTGGATGCCGTGGTCAGGGTGGATGCCGTGGTCATGGTGTGGTCCTCCGGGAAGGGGCGCTGTACGGGCGGTGTCCCTCCACAGACGACGGTACCGGGGAAAGGACGCACTCCCACGTCGGTGCCTGCACGCTCCGCCGGGATTGCGTCCCTGCGGCGGCGGCGACGTCTGTCTCGGTGCCAGTGCGGGACACACGATCCCGCAGCATCGGACGAAGGAGTGATCATGACCGGCATCGTGGAACGTGACGGCGACCGGGCGCTGAAGGCCAGGCACCGGGCGTTGTGGGCGGCCGGGAACTATCCGGCGGTCGCGGCCGACCTGATCCCGACGTTCGGGCCGACGCTCGTCGCCGCGGCCGGGGTGGTGGCGGGCCTGCGGGTCCTCGACGTGGGCGCCGGATCCGGCAACGCTGCCATCCCGGCCGCCGAACGGGGCGCGATCGTCACCGCCGCCGATCTGACGCCGGAGTTGTTCGTCGCGGGCCGCAGCGCCGCGGCGGAGCGGGGCGTGGACCTCGAGTGGGTGGAGGCGGACGCGGAGGCCCTGCCGTTCCCCGACGCCGGCTTCGACGTCGTGCTCTCCAGCGTGGGCGCGATGTTCGCACCACACCACCGGGCCGTCGCCGACGAACTGCTGCGGGTGTGCCGGCCGGGTGGGACGATCGGGATGATCAACTGGACACCGGAGGGCTTCATCGGTCAGCTGTTCCGGCTCATGGCCCCGTATGCGCCGCCGCCCCCGCAAGGCGCGTCGCCGCCCCCGATGTGGGGCGACGAGCGGCACGTCCGCGAGTTGTTCGGCGATCGGATCAGCGACCTGAGCATGGATCGCCGAAGCGTGGTGATGGACCACAGCCCGGAGCCGGCCGAGTTCCGCGAGTACTGGAAGCGCAACTACGGTCCGGTGATCGCGGTGTACCGGTTCAACGCCGCCGACCCGGACCGGACCGCGGAGCTCGACCGGAGCTTTCTGCAGTTCCTCACGGACTGGAATCGAGCCGGAGAGCCCGGCCGGACCGCGTACGACGCCGAGTACCTGCTGCTCACCGCCCGCAAGAGGTAGCCGCCCCGGTAGGTGCGGGCGCTGCAGTGCTGCCGAAGGGGGAGGATGCGAGGCCCCGCCGGCTTCGCGCGTCGTCGCCGGCGGGGCAGGGCCACTGTGCAGGGGGGCGTGGCCGGATTCGAGCGTAGGCGGCCTGCGAGCGGATGTGAAGGAGAACGGCCCGGTCGGGCAGGGTAGAAGGTCCCGAACCAGGCGATTCGGGCGCCTCGAGGGGGTGCGGACCGGCTCAGCGGCGCTTCCGCGTGCCGTGCGAGGGGTGGACATCCGCGTAGCTGTCGAGGATCTCGCGGATCTCGGTGACGGCCTTCCGGCGCGACTCCGCATCCGCGATGCGTCCGAGCTGCTGCTTGAGGCTCACTGCCAGTTCGGCGTAGTCGTTCTGCCAATCGCGCCCGCTCAGGCGCGCGACGTCCGCGCGAGCGGGTCGAACCCGTGACGCGGGGGCGCCGGGCGCCACCTGGTAGCTCTCGCCGATCTCCGGGGTGACGATCGACAGCGAAGGATCGAGCTCGTGCACCAGTTCGGCCAGCGCCGCCACGGCCTCCGGCTCGCCGTGGGTGAGGAACAGGCTGCCTGCCACGGGACCGCGTGCCGTGATCCAGTCCAGGAGTTCGGCCTGATCCGCGTGTGCGGAATAGCTGTCGATCCGCCGGATCTGCGCCCGCACGTCGATGTCCTGACCGGAGATGCGGACACGCTTCGCACCGTCGAGAATCACGCGGCCGAGCGAACCCTGCGCCTGGAAGCCGACGAACAGAATCGTCGAATCCCGGCGGTGCAGATTGTGCTTCAGGTGGTGACGGATGCGCCCCGCCTCGCACATTCCCGAGGCCGCGATGATGATCGCTCCCGAGACGTCGTTGATCCGCTTGGACGTGGAGGCGTCGTCGATGTAGTGGATCGCCGGATGGTGGAAGATGTTCTTCCCCTCGAGATCCTCGAGTTCGCTCGCGTGCGCGGCGAACACCGCGGTCGCCCGGTTGGCGAGCGGTGAGTCGACGAACACCGGCACCGCGGGGATGCGGTTCTCGTCGACGAGGTGTGCGATGTCGAGCAGCAGTTCCTGCGTCCGTTCCAGCGCGAAGGCGGGGACGACGAGGTTGCCGCCGTGCCCGAGCGCACGGTCGATCTCCTCTTCGAGCAGGTCACGCCGTTGCTCGATCGTCATCCGCACGCGGGTCCGGTTTCCGTAGGTGGATTCGCAGACGAGATGGTCCGGCCCCGAGGGGCCGGTCGGGTCGGGGTGGAACGCCTTCTGGGCGGGACCGAGGTCGCCGGAGAAGAGCAGGCGCACACCCTCCGCGTCGATCTCCGCCGACGCGGCCCCCAGTATGTGCCCCGCGTTCCACAGCCGTGCGCGAAAGCCTGCAGCGGGCTCGAACCACTCTTCGAGCGCCACAGGACGGGCCTGCCCCCAGGCGGCAAGGGCGTCTGCCTCCGTGTACAGCGGGGCGAACCTCCTTCCGCGCGTGCGGTCGCGTCGCCGATTCCGCCGCTCGGCTTCGAACTCCTGGATGCGCCCGGCGTCGGCGAGCATGAATTCCAGCAGGTCGGTGGTCGGGCCGGTGCAGAAGATCGGCCCCTCGAAACCCTGGGCCACCAGCTTGGGCAGCAGACCGCAATGATCGATGTGGGCATGGGTGAGGACGACGGCGTCGATCTCGTCCGGTGCGAACGCGAAGTCACCGTAGTTCAGCTCTTCGAGAGTGCGTGAGCCCTGGAACAGGCCGCAGTCCACCAGAATCCGCGTCGAGTCCAGCGCGATCTCCGTGCACGAGCCGGTGACCGTCTGCGCGGCGCCGTGGAAGACGAGAGTCGGGTCGTGCGCCACACGCAGCTCCTACGACATGGAATCGCGGCCGAAATTGCGGGTACCACAGTCAAGCTATCCGAACCTCGGGTCGGTCGGACCCGGTTGGGCATGTCGCGTATCGGAGTGCGCCGACGGGACCGCACCCGCCGGCCGTGGATATCACCCCGGGTCTCACCCTCGCCTGCTGTCACACGCGCCGGCGCCTGCCCGATGGACATCGTGGTGGCGTCGAGCACCCCGACGTTCGGCGCCACCTCGGACCGGCGCCCGGCCCGGACGGGCCGGGCGCCGCGTCAGTCCCGCAGCTCCGCGCACACGGTGCGCGGCCGCTCGGCGCGGGCCGCACCGTGCGGGCGCCGTCGTGGTCCCTTCGGCTGCATCGGACCGGGCCGCGGGGACCGATGCTCGGCTCTGAGGGCGATCGCTGCCCCGACGATCGTGGCCACCACCGCAGCGACGGCGACCCACGCGACGAGCAGCGAGGCGATCACGTTCATGCCGTCTACACCGCCGCTGCCCGGGGAAGGGTTACGCGGTTTTCGATCTTCACCCTGGGATTCACCCTAGTCGACGTCCCGTTCGCGTGATCGGTCCGGTTTCACCGTGCCGGCGCCGCCGGCCCGGCGGGTGCGGCGGGGGTGCGGTCCGGCTTGCGGCCGGGCCGACCGCCGGTGATAGAACCTGTTCCAATTTCGCCGTCTTGTGGCTATGGTCACATGCGTACACACGCACTGTGACGGAGGGCGATGCAGATGAAGACCAAGGGCGCGATCCTGTGGGGTCTCAACGAGCCGTGGTCGGTGGAGGAAATCGAGATCGGTGACCCGGTCGCGGGCGAGGTGCAGATCCGCATGGAGGCGGCGGGGATGTGCCACTCGGACCACCACATCGTCACGGGAGCGACGCCCATGCCGTCCTTCCCGGTGATGGGCGGCCACGAGGGGTCCGGCGTCATCACGAAGGTCGGCGACGGCGTCGTCGGCCTGGAGGTCGGCGATCACGTCGTCCTGTCCTTCATTCCGGCATGCGGTCGCTGCCCGTCGTGCGCCACCGGTCACTCGAACCTGTGCGATCTCGGCGCGGGCCTGCTCAGCGGGATGGCGATCTCCGACGGCACCTACCGGATCCAGGCGCGCGGACAGCACGTGATCCCGATGTGCCTGCTCGGCACCTTCTCGCCGTACATGACGGTCAACCAGACACAGGTCGTCAAGATCGACAAGGACGTCCCGTTCGAGCTGGCCGCCCTCGTCGGCTGCGGCGTGCCCACCGGCTGGGGCTCGGCCACCCACGTCGCCGACGTCAAGCCCGGGGAGGCTGTCGCCGTGATCGGCGTGGGGGGCGTGGGGATGAGCGCCCTGCAGGGCGCCGTCGCGTCCGGAGCGCGACAGATCTTCGCGATCGACCCCGTGCCGTGGAAGCGGGAGCAGGCCCTGAAGTTCGGCGCGACGCACGCCTACCCGTCGATGGCCGAGGCGCTCATGCCGATCATGGAGACCACGTGGGGACGCATGGCGGACAAGACGATCATCACCGTGGGCGAGATGCGCGGCGAGTACGTCGAGGAGGCCTTGCAGCTGACCGCGAAGAACGGCCGCTGCGTGGTCACCGCGATGGGGCACATGACGGACATGGACGTGAAGCTGAACGCGTTCCTGTTCGCGATGCTGCAGAAGGATCTGCAGGGCAACATCTTCGGCGGCTGCAATGCGCGGGTCGACATTCCGAACCTGCTCGCGATGTACAAGGCCGGACAGCTCAACCTCGCGGACATGGTCACCCGCACGTATACCCTCGAGCAGGTCAACGACGGCTACCAGGACATGCTCGACGGGAAGAACATCCGCGGCGTCATCCGGTACACCGACGCCGATCGGTGATTCCGCGGCCACCGGTGCCGTCTTCTAGGCTGGGTACGTGAACAGCCTCGACGCGATCTCCGACTGGCCTGTCGACCACGCCGCCGCCGCGGTTCTCACCCGCGCCGGCGGCGTCGTCGCAGAGCGCGGCGACCAGTTGCGGCTCTACCGTCTCGCATCGGTCACCAAGCCGCTCGTCGCCTACGCGGTCCTCGTCGCTGTGGAGGAGGGCGCGCTCGAACTCGATCAGCCCGCCGGTCCGCCGGGGTCGACCGTCCGCCATCTGCTGGCGCACGCCTCGGGACTGGCCTTCGACGAACGCGTGTCGCAGGCGGAGCCCGGCCGCAAGCGGATCTACTCGAGCGCGGGCTTCGAAATTCTCGCGGAGCTCGTCGAGGGCGAGACCGGCATCCCGTTCCCCGAATACCTCACCCAGGCCGTCTTCGAGCCGCTCGGCATGCGGGAGTCGTCGCTGCCGGGACCTGCCGGGCACGGTGGGCAGTCGTCGCTCACCGACCTGACGCACTTCGCCGCGGAACTGCTCGCGCCCCGTCTGGTGTCGACCCAGACGCTTGCGGAGGCCACCCGGGTGCAGTTCCCCGGACTCGACGGGATCGTGCCCGGGTACGGGATGCACAAGCCCAACGACTGGGGGCTCGGTGTCGAGATCCGCGGCCGGAAGGACCCCCACTGGACCGGTGCGGCCAATTCACCCGAAACGTACGGGCACTTCGGTCAGTCCGGTACATTCCTGTGGGTCGATCCCCGCGCGGGGATCGCGTGTGTCGTGCTGACGGACAGGGCATTCGGCGAGTGGGCGAAACCACTGTGGCCCGCCCTCGCGGACGACGTCCTCACCGAATTCTCAAATTCCTCATCCGTTCCCTAGCGAAACAGGAGTAACACGGGCAGACTGTCCTCTGTCGCCATGCGCGACCGCTTCGATGTCAGGCCGTTGGGGAAGACGTCCCTCGTCGAAGTGGAGGTGTGTAGTGCGTGCGTCGAACCAGTTCGCGGATGCGACGACCGGGGTGGTCTACATCCACTCGTCGCCTGCTGCGGTCTGCCCGCATATCGAATGGGCACTGGCCGCCACCCTCGATTGCCGTCCGGATCTCACCTGGATCGGTCAACCGGTCGACGTCGGACAACTGCGCACCACTGTGAACTGGGCGGGTCCGGTGGGGACCGCCGCACGCCTCGTCGACGCCCTCCGGGTGTGGCCGATGATCCGCTTCGAGATCACCGAGGACCCCAGCGACGGCGTCGACGGCGAGCGCTACAGTCACGTGCCCGGACTGGGACTGTGGCGGGGCAACACGAGCGCGAACGGCGACGTCGTGGTCGGCGAGATGCGGCTGCGGTCACTGCTCGCCGGTGGCAGCAACATCGTCGAGGAGCTGAACCGGGTGTTGGGCACGGCCTGGGACGAGGCCCTCGAGCCCTACCGCAGCGGCGGCGAGGGCGCCGAGGTGACCTGGCTGCGCCGGAACGTGGGATAGGCCGCTACGCGGCCCGTGCGTCTTTTGGGCTGCTGGGGCAACCCAAAAGACGCACCGGCGGCGCAGCCGCCTACAGCGGGATGTTCTTGTGCCGGCCGCGACGCGCCGGAGCCGACGCCAGCGCCTGGGCGAGCGTGCTGCGGGTCGTCGCCGGATCGATGAGTTCGTCGACGACACCGATCGACATCGCCCGGCCGACGCCGCCGGCGATGGCTTCGTGCTCGGCGGCGAGACGGTCGTGCAGCGCCTCGCGTTCCTCTTCCGGTGCCGCGGCCAGGGCCCGCTTGTGCAGGATCCCCACCGCCGCCTTGGCGCCCATCACGGCGACCTCGGCGTCGGGCCAGGCGAACACGGCGGTCGCACCCAGGGCCCGGGAGTTCATCGCGATGTAGGCGCCGCCGTAGATCTTCCGGGTCACCAGCGTCACGCGGGGCACCTCGGACTCGGCGAAGGCATGCAGCAGCTTCGCTCCGCGACGGACGACACCCTCCCACTCCTGGCTCACGCCGGGCAGGTAGCCGGGCACGTCGACGACGACGACGAGAGGGACCCCGAACGCATTGCACAGGCGCACGAAGCGCGCGGACTTCTCGGCGCTGACGGAATCCAGGCAGCCACCGAGACGCAAGGGGTTGTTCGCGATGACGCCGACGGTGCGGCCGCCGAGACGACCGAAACCGGTGACGACGCTGCGCGCCCAGCCGGCCTGCAGTTCCTCGAAGCTGGACTCGCCCTCGACGTTGTCGAGCAGCTCGTGCACGATCGGGCGGACATCGTAGGCGCGGCGCGGGGATTCGGGCAGCAGCGCCCGCAAGTCGGTGTCGCCGCGACGGGCGGCGTCGAGGTCGAACTCGCCTTGTTCGGCAAGCATCGACACGAGGCGACGGGCCCGGTGCAGGGCGTCGTCCTCGTCGTGGGCGGCGATGTGCGCAACGCCCGACTTCTTGGTGTGGGTATCCGGACCGCCGAGCGATTCCATGTCGACCTGCTCACCGGTGACGCTGCGCACCACGTCGGGACCGGTGACGAAGATGCGGGCCTCGGGCGCCATGATGACGATGTCGGTGAGTGCCGGTCCGTAGGCGGCGCCACCCGCCGCGAACCCGAGGACGACGGAGATCTGGGGGATCCGCCCGGAAGCGCGGACCATTGCCTCGAAGATCAAGCCGACCGCGTGCAGGGAGTCGACGCCCTCTGCGAGCCGGGCACCGCCCGAATGCCACAGCCCCACGATCGGGATGTCCTGCTCGAGGGCGGTGTCGATGGCGTCGACGATGTGCTTGCAGCCGTCCACGCCCATGGCGCCACCCATCACGGTGGCGTCGGAGCAGTACGCGACGGTCCGGACGCCGTCGATGGAACCGATCGCGGCGAGCATGCCGGACTTGTCCCGGGGGTGCAGCAGGCTCAGGGTGCCCGCGTCGAACAGTCGCTCGAGCCGCCGGAGCGGATCGCGGGGATCGACGGCAGCGTCGCGCGTCTGAGCAGGTTCCAGGACGGTCATCGCGTTCTCCTCGGGCAAGGCAAGAGCGGGGGATGGGCGCCGGGGGTGGGGATCTCGTGACGAGATCCCCACCCCGACGGCGAGCGAAGTCCGGTCGGGTCAGGCCCGGCCGAACGCGAGCGCAACGTTGTGCCCACCGAAACCGAACGAGTTGTTCAGCGCGAAATCGATCTGGCCGTACCGGGCTTCGCCCTTCACGACGTCGAGATCGATCTCTGGATCCTGGTTGTCCACATTGAGCGTGGGCGGGATGACCCCGTCCCGCAGGCTCAGGACCGTCAGGACCGCTTCCAGCGCACCGACCGCACCGATCGAATGCCCGAGGGCACCCTTCGGTGCGTACACCGCGGCGTGGTTGCCCACCGCGGCATTGATCGCCTTCGCCTCGGCGATGTCGCCGATGGGCGTGGCGGTGGCATGCGCGTTGACGAAGCCGATGTCGGACGGCGTCAGGCCGGCGCCGTGGAGGGCCTTCGTCATGGCGCGTGCCGCGCCGGTCCCCTCGGGATCGGGGGCCACGATGTGGAATCCGTCCGAGGTGATGCCGGCGCCGAGCAGACGGGCGTGGATGGTGGCGCCGCGAGCCTTGGCGTGTTCCTCGGTCTCGAGCACCATCAGCGCGCCGGCCTCGCCGAAGACGAAACCGTCGCGGTCCTTGTCGAACGGGCGCGACGCCCCACGCGGATCCTCGTTGCGGGTGCTCAGTGCCCGCATCATGGCGAAGCTGGCGGTGGCAACCGCGTCGAGCTGGCCCTCGACACCACCGGCGACGACGATGTCGGCATCGCCCATCGCGATCATCCGGTAGGCGTGGGCGATGGCCTCGTTGCCGGACGAGCAGGCGGACACCGGCGTCATCACGCCGGCCTTCGCGCCGAGCTCGAGACCCACGGTCGCCGACGGGCCGTTCGGCATGACCATCTGCACGGCGAACGGGGACACCTTGCGGTAGCCGCCGCCGCGCAGCTTGTCGACCGCGTCGATGAGCGCTTCGCCACCACCGAGACCGGTGCCGACGACGACGCCGAGGCGTTCGCGGTCGACCTCCGGGCTGCCGGCATTCGCCCACACGGTGCGGCCGAGGTGGAGCGCGAGCCGCTCGACGAAGCTCATCCGGCGGATCTCGACGCGTGAGAGGGTTTCGTCGGGGCTCGTCGTGAGCTTGCCGCCGATGCGAACCGGCAGGTCGAACTCGTCGACGAATCCGGTCAGCGTGTCGATCCCGCTCTCACCGGCGAGCAGGCCCTTCCACGTGGCATCCACGTCACCTGCGATCGATGTCGTGGCCGCGAGGCTGGTGACGACGACGTTGGGAAATGTCCCTGTGCGGGGAGAGGCGGAAGTCACGGTTGAGCTCACTCGTTGTCGTTCGTGGCCTGGACGCCCTCGGCCTCGAGCTTCTGGATGTACGCGACGGCGTCACCGACGGTGCGCAGGCTCGCGAGATCCTCGTCGGGGATCTTCACGCCGTACTTGTCCTCGGTCTGCACGGCGATCTCCACCATGGACAGGGAGTCGATGTCGAGATCGTCGACGAACGACTTCTCGACGGTCACCTCGGAGGGCTCGATGCCGGTGACCTCTTCGATGATCTCCGCGAGACCGGCGATGATTTCTTCCTGGGTGGCGGCCACGTCGTGGCTCCCTTCTTCGTTTCGTCTTGCTGTGATCGGACCGGGTGGAGGGTTCCGCCCGGATTCCGGGTGCCCGTCGAGGGCAGGTCCCGTGCTGCGCGACGCGCGCGCAGCAAACTAACCGACTCTGATCGATTCGGCCAGCGCTGAGATCTCCTCAGGGGTCTGGAGTGCCGTGGTCGGCGTGCCGCGCATCTCACGCTTGGCGATGCCGACCAGGGTGCCGGCCGGGGGAAGCTCCACGACCGCCGAGACCTCGGCCGCACGCAGGGTCGCGGTGCACAGGTCCCAGCGCACCGGTCGGGTGACCTGTGCGGCAAGCTTGGTCAGTGCGTCCGCTCCCGAGGCGACCGGCGCCCCGTCGGAGTTGGACAGCAACGTGCGGGTCGGATCGCTGGGCACGATCTTCGCCGCGGCCTCGGCGACGGCTTCCTGGGCCGGGGCCATGAATGCGGTGTGGAAGGCCCCGGCGACCGGAAGGGGCCGGATCCGGGCCTTCTCCGGAGCGTTCGCCGCGAGCTCCTCGAGCGCCGTGAGGCGGCCGGCGGCGACGATCTGGCCGGCGGCGTTCACGTTCGCCGGCGTCAGGCCCAGCTCGGCCAGCCGGGCGAGCACCTCGTCCTCCCGGCCGCCGAGCACGGCCGACATGCCGGTCGGCTCGAGCGCGCACGCCCGGGCCATCTCGGCGCCGCGGACGGCAGCGAGCATGACCGCCTCGTCCGCGCTGATGACGCCGGCGATGGCCGCGGCGGCGAGCTCACCGACCGAATGCCCGGCGACGATCGTGTCGTCCGGGACGAGGCCGCGGGACTCGAGCTCCTCGTAGGCGAGCAGTGCCGTCGCGACGACCAGCGGCTGGGTCACGGCGGTGTCGGTGATCTCCGCGGCCGTCGCGGTGGTGCCGAGGCGTTCGAGGTCGAGGCCCGAGGCCTTCGACCACAGCTGGACGCGATCGCGGGCGCCGGCCTGCTCCAACCAGGAGGCGAGCATGCCGGGTTTCTGGGACCCCTGACCGGGGGCGAGCAGCGAAATCACGATGATCAGGGAACACCCTGGAGACAGTCCTGCGAGATGTCGGTAGGGATGAACTCTCGGGTGCAGTTTTGTAGGGTTTCAACAAAACTGCACGTCGGCGTTCACCATCGACGAAGTGCCGTCCCCTGTTACGCGCCCGGTTCGCGCAATGTGAAACGGGAGACGGGTGGGACTGGAGTCCGCAATTCGTTATGACTTCGAGCCAACCTTCCCACGGTGGCCGCGATCCGCAACACGTACGCATCACGGGGATTCGTCGGGTCCCGGCCGGTGACTTCTGTGATCCGCTTGAGTCGGTACCGCACGGTATTTGGATGAACAAACAGCTGCCGGGCGCAGGTCTCGACAGCACCCCCGCAGTCGAGGTATGCGTCGAGGGTGTCGGCCAGCGCCACACCCGCCTCGGTGAGCGGAGCCACCACATCGTCCTCGAGGGCAGCGATCGCTCCCGCGTCGCCGAGCAGGGCCCGCTCCGGCAACAGCTCCGCCGCATGCACCGGCCGCGGCGCGCCCCGCCACCCGGCCACCGCTTCCATCCCGGCCATCGCCTCGACCGCGGAGGCATGCGCCGACGCGAGGGTGGGCGTGGTGGGACCGATCACCACCGGATCGTCCGAGAAGCTGCGCATCAGCTCGGACCGGAACGCCATTGCCTCGACGCTCCCGTGCAGCTCGCCGCTGACCACCATCACGAGCCGCTCGCCCTGCACCACCGCCAGCGCCGCCCGGCCGTGCTGCTGCGCGATCGAGTGCACGGTCGTCACGACCGAGACCCCCTCGTTCGGCGGGGGAGTGCCGATGATCACGGTGGCCGGCGCCGTCGCATCCCAGTTCAGCGTCGCGGCGCGCGAGAGCATGTCCGACCCGGTGTCGCCACGGACCACCGCGTCGACGACCAGCGCCTCGAGGCGGGTGTCCCACGCGCCGCGGGACTCCGCGGCGCTCGCGTACACCGAGGCCGCGGCGAACCCGAGTTCCCGGCCGTAGCGCAGCGTCGCCTCGGTGAGCGCGACGAGTTGCTGCTCGTTGCGTGCCAGGGCCGGCAGCCACTGCTCGAAGAACTCCATGGCAGCGCGGACCATGTCCACGGTCTGGCGCAACGTCAGCCGCCGCGCCAGGTCCTGCGGGATCACCTGGAACGCGTCCAGGCTGAACCGCAGGTCGCTGTCGGGATTGCGCACCCATTCGAGGAAGTCGACGACCGCCGTCTGGATGATCAGCTGCACGTTGGACCGCTGCGACGCGTCGAGATCGGCGAAGAACGGCAACTGTTCCTGCATGGAGTGCACGGCCTCGGTGGACAGCCGTCCGGAGAACTGCTTGACGCGACGCAGGAGCGCATCGGGCAGGGGATCTCGCTCCGGCCGCGCCGGCGGCACCGGACGCCCCGTAGGGACGCCCGGTGCGCGCTTCGGACGCGGCTCTGCGGGTTCTACGACCATGGGACGAAACTACGCCCGCGGCCCGCCGCCCGCGGCAGAGCGGTTCGGATCAGGCCACGCCGGGATCCGAGGTCTGCTCCGGTGCGGCCGCCACGTCGTCGATCCGGTACCGCTGGGCGGCCTCGACCGCCCGCGCGCGATCGACAGCGCCGTCCCGGCCGAGGGCGGCGAGCACCGCGACCACCGTGGACTCCGCGTCGATGTTGAAGAATCGGCGCGCGGCGGGGCGGGTGTCGGAGAACCCGAACCCGTCGGCGCCGAGGGTGGTGTAGTCGCCCGGTACCCACTGCCGGATCTGGTCCGGTACCGCACGCATCCAGTCGGAGACGGCCACGAACGGCCCGGCGGCGTCGGCCAGGATCTTCGCCACGTACGGCGTCGGAGCGTCGGCGCCCGGGTCGAGCAGCGCCTGCCGCTCGCATTCGACACCGTCGCGGCGCAGCTCGCCCCACGAGGTCACCGACCACACGTCTGCGGCCACGCCCCACTCCTCGGCCAGCATCTCCTGGGCCCGCAACGCCTCGGGCATGAGCACGCCGGAGGCGAGGATCTGCGCCTTCGGCCCGGCGCCCTCGCCGCGGCGGTACAGGTAGATGCCCTTGAGCAGGCCCTCGACGTCGAGGTTCTCCGGCTCGGCCGGCTGCACGTACGGCTCGTTGTAGAGGGTGATGTAGTAGAAGACGTTCTCGCCACCGAACCCGTCGACGCCCTCCGTGCCGCCGTACATGCGGCGCAGACCGTCCTTGACGATGTGCGCGAGCTCGTAGGAGAACGCGGGATCGTAGGACACCACCGCCGGGTTCGTCGACGCCAGCAGCAGCGAATGCCCGTCGGCGTGCTGCAGCCCCTCACCGGTGAGGGTGGTGCGGCCGGCTGTCGCGCCGAGCACGAATCCGCGGGCCATCTGGTCCGCCGCCGCCCACAGGCCGTCGCCGGTGCGCTGGAAGCCGAACATCGAGTAGAAGATGTACAGGGGGATCATCGGCAGCCCGTGCGTGGCGTACGAGGTGCCGACCGCGGTGAACGAGGCGGTGGACCCGGCCTCGTTGATGCCCTCGTGCAGGATCTGCCCGGCGACGCTCTCCTTGTAGGCGAGCATCAGCTCCGCGTCGACCGACGTGTACAGCTGGCCGTTGCGGTTGTAGATCTTCAGCGACGGGAACCACGAGTCCATGCCGAACGTGCGGGCCTCGTCCGGGATGATCGGCACGATGCGCGGACCGATCTCCTTGTCGCGCAGCAGCTCCTTCATGATGCGCACCAATGCCATGGTGGTGGCCACCTGCTGCTTGCCGGAGCCCTTGCGGACCACCTCGTAGGTCTTGTCCCCCGGCAGCGGCAGCGGAGCATCGGCGGTGCGGCGTTCGGGCAGGAACCCGCCGAGCGCGCGGCGCCGCTCGAGCATGTACTGGATCTCCGGCGAGTCGTTGCCCGGGTGGTAGTACGGCGGCATCTTCGGGTTCGCCTCGAGTTCGGCGTCCGAGATCGGGATGCGCTGCAGATCGCGGAAGTACTTGAGGTCCTCGAGCGTGAGCTTCTTCATCTGGTGCGTGGCGTTGCGACCCTCGAAGTGCTTGCCGAGGGTGTACCCCTTGATCGTGTGCGCGAGGATCACCGTCGGCTGACCCTTGTGCGCCATGGCCGCGGCGTACGCCGCGTAGATCTTGCGGTAGTCGTGGCCGCCGCGCTTGAGGTTCCAGATCTCCTGGTCGCTGAGGTTCTTGACCAGCTCCTTCGTGCGCGGATCGCGGCCGAAGAAGTGCTCACGGACGAAGGCCCCGTCGTTGGCCTTGTAGGTCTGGTAGTCGCCGTCCGGCGTCACGTTCATCAGATTGACGAGCGCACCGTCCTTGTCGGCGTGCAGCAGGGCGTCCCACTCCCGGCCCCAGACCACCTTGATGACGTTCCAGCCGGCCCCGCGGAAGAACGACTCCAGCTCCTGGATGATCTTGCCGTTGCCGCGAACCGGACCGTCGAGGCGCTGCAGATTGCAGTTGACCACGAACGTGAGGTTGTCCAGACCCTCGGTGGCCGCGACGTGCGCGAGACCGCGCGACTCCGGTTCGTCCATCTCGCCGTCGCCGAGGAACGCCCACACGTGCTGGTCGGAGGTGTCCTTCAGACCGCGGTCGTGCAGGTAGTGGTTGAACCGCGCCTGGTAGATCGCGTTCATCGGGCCCAGGCCCATCGACACCGTCGGGAACTCCCAGAAGTCCGGCAGCAGCCGCGGATGCGGGTAGGACGGCAGGCCGCCGCCCTGGTCGGCGTGGCTGGCCTCCTGGCGGAACCCGTCGAGTTGCTCGGCCGGGATGCGGCCCTCGAGGTAGGCGCGGGCATAGATGCCGGGGGAGGCGTGCCCCTGGATGAAGATCTGGTCACCGCCGCCCGGGTGGTCCTTGCCGCGGAAGAAGTGGTTGAAGCCCACCTCGTACAGCGCCGCGGAGGACGCGTAGGTGGAGATGTGGCCGCCGACGCCGATGCCGGGACGCTGTGCGCGGTGCACCATGATCGCGGCGTTCCACCGGATGAAGGCGCGGTAGCGGCGCTCGACCTCCTCGTCGCCGGGGAACCACGGCTCGTTCTCGGTCGGGATGGTGTTCACGTAGTCGGTCGAGGTCAGTGCCGGAATGGACACATGGCGTTCGCCGGCGCGCTCGAGCAGGCGCAGCATCAGGTAACGGGCACGCGCAGGACCGGCGGACTCGAGCAGCCCGTCGAACGACTCGAGCCACTCCGTGGTCTCGGCCGGGTCTATGTCCGGCAGGTAGGAGGCCACGCCCTCGCGGATGACCCGCACGCGGCCGTCGGTGGCCCCGGTGGTGTTCGGCGAGGATCCCGCTTCCGAGGCGCCCGGTGTGGCGGCGCTCGTCGAGGAATCGGGCTCGTGGATCAGGTCTGTCAACGTCTGCTCCTCATCGTGGTGGGGCGCGCAGGTGTGGCGCCCGCTCCGTAGGGCCGGCTCTTGTGGGAGCCGACTCATCGACATCTGAACGAGATGCACTGCTCATCTTCCCCCATCGCGCGGTAGGAGGCATCCCCCCGGGTGAACAACGCCTGCAGGCCGGGTATCCGCACGGTTCGGGTCCGCGCGGCGGGTCGGCGTGTGGCGCTTCTCGCGGTAACGTCCCGGGAAGATTCTTGTGAGTTTCCGTGCGATTCGGCTTGCGTTGAGCTCCCCGAGGATGTTCGCTTTGAAAAATCGCTCATGACATCCGGTACGCGGCACGCCCGCGGCCACAACCGAAGGAGGACACCACCGTGGTCGCCGCGGCGGACGCCCAGAACTACGTTCAGAAGCTCGGTATCTCCCACGACCAGGTGGTTCAGGAACTCGGTTGGGACGAGGACACGGACGACGACCTGCGGGCCGCCGTCGAGGACACGATCGGATCGGACCTGCTCGACGAGGAATCCGACGAGGTCGTCGATGTGGTGCTGCTCTGGTGGCGCGACAGCGACGGAGACCTCGTCGATGCGCTGATGGATGCGATCGGCCCGCTCGCCGACGAGGGCGTCGTCTGGGTGCTGACGCCGAAGACCGGGCGTCCGGATCATGTCGAGCCCAGCGAGATCGCCGAATCGGCCACGACCGCCGGCCTGACCCAGACCTCGACCGCCAATCTCGGCGACTGGGTGGGCAGCCGGCTGGTGCAGCCGAAGGCCGCCCGCACCAAGCGCTGAGCACACCGCTCAGTTCCTCTCCATCGACGTAAGGACTACCGACGCACATGGCGATCGAGGTGGGTGCCCAGGCGCCCGATTTCACACTCAAGGACCAGAACAACCAGGAAGTGACGCTGTCGAGCTTCCGCGGGAAGAAGAACGTGCTGCTCGTGTTCTACCCGCTCGCGTTCACCGGCGTCTGCCAGGGCGAGCTGTGCGCCGTGCGGGACGACCTGCCGACCTACGAGAACGACGACACCGCGATCGTCGCCGTGTCGGTGGGGGCCTCGCCCACGCACAAGATCTGGGCCGCCGAGCAGGGCTACACGTTCCCGCTGCTCTCCGATTTCTGGCCGCACGGTGCCGTGGCCCAGGCCTACGGTGTGTTCAACGAGAAGTTCGGTTTCGCCAACCGCGGCACCTTCGTCGTCGACAAGGACGGCATCGTCCGGTTCGCCGAGGAGAATCAGCCCGGCGAGCCCCGTGACCAGGGCGCTTGGGTGCGAGCGCTGGCCGCGCTAAAGTCCTGAGGCACAGTCCGGCGGCGCGAGCCGCCGGATCTGCGGGCGTGTAGCTCAGTGGTAGAGCTCTGGTTTTACACACCAGCGGTCGGGGGTTCGAAACCCTCCGCGCCCACCAGGAATGTGGCCGTGAAAGACCTGGTCAGGGACCGGGCGCGTATGCCTCGACGGGACTTTTGCCCACACGTGTCGACGTCCGCGGACGCAGCCGGGCTCGTGGGGCCGCACCCGGGGGTCTTTGGGCTCTGTCGCGGCTGGGCAGGGTTTGCTGTGCTCGTGGGGTGAAGGTGCCGCTGCTCACCTCGTTCGAGGGCTATCGGGCCGACCGGATCGGCCGGGACCTGCTGGCCGGCCTGACGGTGTGGGC
Source organism: Rhodococcus sp. P14 (assembly GCF_000256505.1). NCBI lineage: Bacteria > Bacillati > Actinomycetota > Actinomycetes > Mycobacteriales > Nocardiaceae > Rhodococcus > Rhodococcus sp. P14. Next base: position 17,340 of record NZ_AJFC01000179.1, read on the forward strand.
GGTTCTGGTGCCCGAGGCCCTCGCGTACGCCACGATCGCCGGGGTGTCCCCGGTGATCGGCCTGTATGCCGCGCCCGCGGCGCTGCTCCTCTAAGCGCTGTTCGGCAGCTCCCGGCACCTGGTGGTGGGGCCGATGGCGGCCACCGCTGCGCTGTCGGGTGCTGCTGTCGCCGGCATCGCCGGTGACGCCGATGCGGCAGCGCTGACGGCCGGTCTGGCGCTGCTGGTCGGGGTGCTCGGGATCCTCGCGGGGCTGGCGCGTCTGGGGTTTCTGGCTTCCTTCATCTCCGAGCCGGTGCTGAAGGGATTCATCGTCGGCCTGGCGCTGACGATCATCGTCGGTCAGCTCCCGAAGCTCTTCGGAGTCCCGAAGGGGGACGGGGACTTCTTCGAAAAAACCTGGCACCTGGTCACGTCGCTGGGTGGGACGAACGGCTGGACGTTGGCCGTCGGCGCCGGCTCCCTTGCGCTCGTCCTGGTCCTGCACCGGGTGTCGCCCCGGCTGCCCGCACCGCTGGTCGCGGTCGCCCTGGGCATCGTCGCCGTCTCGGTCCTCGACCTCGACGCCAAGGGAGTGGAGATCGTCGGGCAGATCGAGGGCGGGTTACCTCCGCTCGGCCTCCCCAGCATCCCTGGATCCGACTACGTCGCGCTGCTCGCGTCGGCGGCAGGGATCCTGCTGGTCGCGTTCGCCGAGGGCGTCGGAGCAGCCAAGAACTACGCCGCCGAGCAACACTACGAGATCGATCCGAACCGGGAACTGCTCGGGGTGGGCACAGCGAACATCGGCGCGGGGCTGTCCTCCGGGATGATCGTCAACGGGTCCCTGTCGAAGACCGCGGTCAACGTCTCGGCCGGGGCGGTGTCGCAGCTCTCCGGCATCGTCGTGGCGGCGCTGACGGTGCTGACCCTGCTGTTCCTGACCGGTCTGTTCGCGAACCTGCCGGAGGCCACCCTCGCTGCCGTGGTGATCGCGGCCGTCACGAAGCTCGTCGACTTCCGGACGCTGCGCAAGTACGCGCGTCTGGCCACCCCGAGCCTGCGGCGGATCTACGGCGTCACCGCGTACGCGGACTTCCTCGCCGCGGCGAGCGCCATGGCGGGTGTGCTGGTCTTCGACATCCTTCCCGGGCTCTTCCTCGGCGTGGCGGTGTCGGTCCTGCTCCTGCTGTTCCGGGCCTCGCGGCCGCACGTCGCCGAGCTGGGTCGCACACCGGACGGAAGCCGCTGGGTCGACCTGCAGCGCCGTCCCGACGCGCTCACCGAGCCGGGGATCGTGGTGCTGCGCCCGGAGGCCGGGCTGATCTACGCCAACGCCGACAACGTGGCGGCCGCCGTACGCGGTCATGTCCGGGACGACACGCGGGCCGTCGTCCTCGACACCGCAGCTGTGCCGGGAATCGACATCACCGCCGTCGGCATGCTGGACCGGCTGTATGCCGAACTCGAGCACCGTCGCATCCGTCTGCTCTTCGCCGGCGAGATCGGCCAGGTGCGCGACCTGCTCAGCGCGACCGGCATCGCCAGTGTCGTCACAGGCGCACACCCGACCGTGGACGCGGCCGTCGCCGCGGCCCGTCGCAACCTCGACCAGCCCCCGGACGACGACCCGACGTCGGCGTGACCTCCGGACGGGCGGTGGAGAAGCACCGGCCGTCCGGGTGGACCATCCCGGCCGCTACGCGAGCGGTTCGATGTCGGGCAGTCTCCATGTCTTGTCGAACCACGGTTCCAGCGGACCGTAGAGCCGGAATGCCACGAACCAGCTCTTGCCGGGCAGCGTCTGGATCCAGTTTCGGCTGTCCTCGGGCCGGTCGGGACCGAAGCGGATGTCGACCGAGCCGTCGTCGTTCGGGGCGAGGTCCTTGTCTTGACTGGAAATCGACGGCCAGTCCTGTCCGGTCTGCAGCATCGAGCGGGTCTGGGTGTCGTAAGCGATGACGGACCAGAAGTTGGCGACCGGAACATTCGCGGGCACGTGCAGCCGGTAGGTCCTGCCGCCGTCGAAGTGCGCGCCCTCGGAGTCGACGAAGGCAAAGGCGTACTGCGATGCGGCGCCGACCATCTCGACCTCGAGGGCCGGACTGATCGGTGCTCCCACAAAGTAGTACTGGGCGACGGAGTCCAGCAGGGCGGCGCCGTCCTCCTGGAAGCGGTAACCGCCGAGAAGCACGGTCCGCCAGGTGCTGTCCGGGTAGTAGTACGCCTCCGGCCGGCGGAACCGGTAACAGAGGGTACGGGCAGTGGCGTCGGCTACGGTGGCAGCTTCGGTGAGGACGGCCCGCATCCGCTCGTCGGGGTCGAACGGCTTACCGTGCCGAATGCCGATCGAGGCGAACATCCCCAGGGTGAGAGGATCGGACGACTCGGCTGGCTCGGACTGCACGGTCTCGTCGAGCAGCTCCCACGCCCGATACTCGGCGGGCGCAACGAAGACGATCGGTTCGGGTGAGATGTTCACGAAACGGAGCGGCGGCGGGTCGTCGGCCTCCGCCAGCGGATAGACCCGAGCCGTGGCCTTGATGGCCTCGACGCCCGGGTGAGGATCGCCGTGCTCGTCGAGGAAGCTGCGCCACAGCAGCCACAGGACGTAGGTGCGCGGCCGCACGACCAAGTAACCGCCGGGGACCTTGCGGTCGTAGCCGGGCGGCAGGAACAGGTACTTGCCGCCCTGGCCCCTGTCCGGCCCGGTCAGGCCGACGTCGACGACCCACCGCTGCCAGGCATCGTTGATCATGCCCAGCACGCTCGGAGGGCTTTCGAGAACAAGCGGGCCGTCGTGCAGGTCCATCAGCATGGTGCTGTACGAAGTGTTGTTGTTGCCGGTGAGGACCACGCTGCGCGGGTAGACCAGGTCTTCCCAGATCGCCATGGTCGAGTTGGCCGGACCCAGCGCCAGCATTGCCTTACGCACCGCTGCCACTTCGACCGGGGCCAGGGCCAGCAGGTACGCCTGTACCGCCCGCTGGAAATCCAGGTTGTCGAACACCGTCCGGGTCGTCTCGTCGTCCGGGACTCCGTCGAAGAACCGCAGCGTGCCCAACCGGGTGCGGACTTCGTCCGGCACCTCGATACCAGGCGGAATCGGGGTGCTGTTCGAATGCGAGGTCATGGAGTCCTCCTGTGTCGACAGCCCCTGCCGGGATCCTCGGCCCACGCGACCGCTTGCGCCACCCACTCAGTGTGGACCGTTACTGCCCCACGGTCTGCCGGATCGACGAGAACACGCGACGGGGCGCCGGCACGCCACCGGCAGTTCGGCCGGTTCGATTCGCTCGCCGCCGTGGTCGTCGCGGTCTACTTCTCGTCGGGACGACGCGAGCCGTGGGGCGAGACGAATTCGACAGGTACGTCGTCGACGACGTTCTCGGCGAACGAGAAGCTGCCGTCCTCGTAGTGGGTCGGTCTCGCCAAGCGCAGCAGCCACCCGCCGTCGTAGACGCCCATCACCCGCCAGTACTCCTCGGCCCACCAGACACCTTGACCGAGCCGCACTTCGCCGGGTTTCACGAAAACCTCCTGGCCGGACTCGAATTGCGCCGTCGACGGGTCGGTGTCGATGGCCGGAGCGGCGCGCGCGTCGCCGGCGCGAGGCTCTCGGGCAATCGTATTGTTCACGCACCGGGAGTGCAGGTGTCTGGCATAGTCGATCCCGGTCCGACGTCCGGGTGGTGGTGGGGTATGCCGTGGGTTTCGTGATTGGCCGATCCGTCCGAAGCGCTGTGTTCGCGATCGCGCTCGCACTGGTTGCGACCGTGTCCGGCACCGGCAGTGCCGGTGCCGAACCGCTGCTACCCGCTCCCGATCCGGACCCGTTCTACGCCGCGCCGCCCGATCTCCCGGCGCGCGCACCGGGCGATGTGCTGCGGGTCCGGCAGTTGCCGCCCTCGTACTACTTTCCGGGCAGCACGGTGTGGGAAGTGCTGTTCCGCACCACGGATTCGCAGGATCGACCCGTCGCGGCGAATACGACCTTCGTGCGGCCGGCGCATCACGTGCCGAACGGGCCGCTGCTGTCGTATCAGCACATCATCAACGCGCTCGGGCACAAGTGCAAGATCGTCTCCCAGCTCTACACCAGCCATCCGTTGCACCAGATCCGGGAGGCCGCCGGACTCAATCTTGCGCTGGCGCGCGGGTGGGCGGTGGCGCTGCCCGACCATCTGGGCCCACGGATGGCCTACGGCGCCGCCAAGCTCGGCGGCCGGGTCACGCTGGACGGAATCCGCGCCGTGCAACGCGTGCCGGAACTGCAGGTGGCGGAGAGCAAGGTCGCGCTGGGCGGCTATTCGGGGGGCGGGATGGCCACCTCGTGGGCCGCGGCGCTGGCCCCGGAATACGCCCCGGAGCTGAACATCGTGGGAGCCGCCGAGGGCGGTGTCCCGATGAACCTGGTGAAGATGGCCGAGAGCCTGGGCACCGCGCCGCATCCGGCGTTCGGCCTCGCGATGGCTGCCGCCCTCGGGCTCGAACGCGAGTATCCCGACCGCATCCACGTCACCCCGCAGCTCAACGCCCAGGGACACTGGCTCAAGCAGCTGATCGCCAACGGCTGCACCAACGAGATCATGTTCTGGGGAGTCGGTCGCAGCGCGGCCGAGATGACCGACAACCGCCGGTTCCTCGACGATCCGGCAGCGCGGACGGTGATGGAGGAGAACAGCCTCGAGCTGTATGCCGGCGTGCCGAAGGCGCCGATCTTCGAATGGCACAGTCCGACAGATGCGCTCATCCCGGTCGACTCCGTGATCGCCACGATGCGCCGCTACTGCGCGGCCGGGGTGCCGGTGCAGACTCTCCTGACCCCGACGCCCGACCATCTCTCCGCTGCCGCCCTGGGCCTGTTCCCGGCCCTGGACTGGGTCGACGCACGGTTCCGCGGCGAACCGGCGCCCAGCACCTGCTGACGCCTCCGCCGTTTGCGCAACTGCCCACGTCGGCGATTGCTGCGGATCTACACTCGGCGCATGGCTGCGCTGCGGGCGGTGGACGAGACGGTCGACTTCGCGAAGATCGACGATCAGGCCCCGTCGGTGGCCCGGTTGTTCGTCGACCGGGTCGCCGCGACGCCGGAGGCCGAGGCCTTCCGGTGCCCCCGGGGCAACGGCTGGGGAAGCACGACCTGGCGCCAGGTCGGCGACCGGGTCACCGCACTCGCCGCGGGCTTGATCGCGCTGGGAGTCGAACCCGAGGACCCGGTGGCGATCGCCTCGTCGACCCGGTACGAGTGGGTGCTCGCCGACTTCGCGATCATGTGCGCCGGCGCCGCGACCACCACCATCTATCCCACGACCAACGCGCCCGACGTCGCCTTCATCGTCGCCAACTCGGGCAGCGCCGTCGTGGTCGCGGAGGACTGGACCCAGGTCGACAAGCTCGTCGCCCACCGCGCCGATCTGCCCGAGGTGCGGACCGTGGTGGTCGTCGACGGCGAAGGCGACGGGGACTGGGTCGTCACCCTCGCCGACCTGGAGGACCGGGGCCGCGCACTGCTCGCCGAGTCGCCCTCCGTCGTCGCCGACCGGGTGGATGCGATCCGTCCCGAGCAGTTGGCGAGCATCATGTACACCTCCGGCACCACCGGCAAGCCGAAGGGCGTGCTGCTGCCGCACTCGGGGTGGACGTACACCGCCGCGGCCGTCGACGCGGTGAACATCCTCGGCCCCGACGACCTGAACTTCCTCTGGTTGCCGCTGTCGCACGCCTTCGGCAAGGTGATGCTGGCGTTGCCGCTGCAGATCGGCTTCACCACGGTGATCGACGGCCGCGTGGAGAAGATCGTCGAGAACCTCGCTGTCGTGCGCCCCACCTTCATGGGCGCCGCGCCGCGCATCTTCGAGAAGGCGCACGCGCGCATCGAGGCGATGGTCGCCGAGGAGGGCGGGGCGAAGAAGAAGATCTTCGACTGGGCCGTCGGCGTCGGGCTGCGTGTCTCGCAGGCCCGGCAGGAGGACCGCGCCCCGTCCGCCCTCGACCGGCTCCGGTACCGGATCGCCGACCGTCTGGTGTTCTCCACCGTCAAGGAACGTTTCGGCGGTCGCCTGCGGTTCTTCGTCTCGGCGGCGGCGCCGCTCGACCGTGCCGTCGCGCAGTGGTTCGATGCCGCCGGCATCATCATCCTCGAGGGGTACGGCCTGACCGAGACATCCGCCGCGTCGTTCATCAACCGCCCGTACGCGTACCGGCTCGGCACCGTGGGCTGGCCCTTCCCCGGTACGGAGGTGCAGATCGCCGAGGACGGCGAGGTACTCCTGCGCGGGCCGGGCGTCATGGACGGCTACCACGAGCGGCCCGAGGCCACCGCGGAGGCGCTCGAACCGGACGGCTGGTTCCACACCGGCGACATCGGGGAACTCGATTCCGAGGGTTTCCTGCGGATCACCGACCGCAAGAAGGACCTGTTCAAGACCAGTCAGGGCAAGTACGTCGCGCCGTCCGCGATCTCCGCCGCCTTCAAAGGCATCTGCCCGTACGCCGGCGAGATCGTCGTGTACGGCGAGAGCCGGCCCTACTGCGTCGCCCTCGTCGGCCTCGATGCCGAGGCGATCACCGAATGGGCGGGCAAGAACGGCATGGCCGGCAGGGAGTTCGGCGAGATCGCCCGGGACGAGCGGACCCACGCGCTGATCGGCGAGTGCATCGACCGGCTCAACGACCGGCTCAACCGCTGGGAGCAGATCAAGAGGTTCGCCGTCCTCGATCGGGAGCTGTCCATCGAGGCGGGAGATCTGACACCGAGCATGAAGCTGCGCCGCAAACTGGTGGTCGACAACTTCGCCGATCGGATCGAGCAGCTCTACGCCTGACGGGGCAGCATCCCCGGCGCCGGTTCGGAATCCGCCCACGTCACGGCGTGCGCGGGTTCCGAAGTGGCGGGCGGATCTCCCGGGCGCATCCCCACCTGGGATCCGGCGGGCGACGTCCGGCTGCCTCGACGGTCCGCTGTTCGAGTAGCCGGGCCTGCCGATCCGCGGGAGCCGCGTCCGGGTTCAGGCCTCCGGTCCGGCGTCGTCGTCCTCGCCCTCGGCCTGATCCGGCTGCGTCGGGGCGCTCGACTGCAACTGCTCGGGGTCGGCGTCCGGGTCCTGGGATGCGTCGTACTGCTGCGGGTTTCCGGTGTTCTCGGTCATGGGCGACGGATGCACCGGCCGGACCGGTCCTAAACCCGTTGCCGACCTGTTGCCGACCCGTCGTCGCTCCGGGCGGTGCCCGGCGGAGCCTGCTACCCGGAGCCTGTCCCGGCCGTCTCGTACGCCTCCGCCAGCAGCGCGACGACGCCGTCGTCGAGCTGGTCCGGGGTGGCGATGCTCAAGCGGTGGGTCGTCACCTTCGCGGTGGTCGGGAAGGCCTCCCGCAGCTGCGGGTGATGGACCCGCCGCGGCAGGTCCACGGCGATCTCGAGCCGCGACGAATAGACGAACGCCGCCGCGAAGATCCGACCGCGTCCCCATCGCACCTCGGCGGGACGGACCTGCTCCTCGACGTCGTCGCCGAGGCCCAGCACGAGCGTGCGGAGCCGGCAGAACATGTCGACGGCGGCGTCGTCCTTGTCGGCCAGGTAGTCGTCGATCGTCGCGTGCATCGCGGGCTCCTCGCCTGGGTGGCTCAACGGGACCGGCCGTAACGGTCGGCGAGCTTGTCTTCGGTGCTGCGCTCCACCGGAGCGGGTGCCGGCTCGGCCTCGGGTGCGGCCGCGGGCGCCGGTTCCTTCCGCTTGCGGCGCTCGCGCAGCTCCGCCCACACGAAGTACCCCAGGCCCAGCGGCGCCATGATCCCGAACGCCACCCACTGCAGCCCGTACGACAGGTAGGGGCCGGCGTCGAGCTGCGGCAGCGGGATCGTGCCCAGCCCCCCGGCCTGGTTCTCGGACAGCTGCAGGTATCCGCCCGTCAGCTCCAGCCCGGTGAACGCCGCGATCTGCGCGGGATCGATCGAGTAGGCCTGGGTGCGGCCGGCGTCGCGGAACGGGGTCCTGCCCTCGGCGGTTCCCTCGGACATCCGCAGGCGCGCATCGACGGTCACCGTGCCGGTGGGCGGCGGGGCGAACGCGGGGATCTCCGTACCCCGTTCCGGACGCACGTATCCGCGGTTCACCAGGACGGTGCGGCCGTCGGCGAGCCGAAACGGTGTGAGCACCTCGTAAGCGGGGGAGGACTCGACGCTGCGCAACCGCACCAGCAGATCCGAGTCCGGGAGGTAGGAGCCGGTCGCGACGACGCGCCGCCACTCGTCCTCCGGAGCCGGCGCGGGGCCGGAGAGGAGCTCCTCGACCGGCACGGGGTCCGTGGCCAGCGAGGCGGTGATCCGGTCGTTGCGCTCCTCGGTGGTGGTGTTCTTGCCGAGCTGCCACGGCGCGAGCACGGTGAAGCACGCGTAGGCGAAGCCGCCCACCACCAGGGCCAGCACCAGCCAGCTCGGGCGGAGCAGGAACGTCAGTCGTCGCACGTAACCACGGTAGCCGGTGACGCGGGCCTCAGTGCCGTCGCACCCAGTCGAGCAGACCCGGGATCGCCGCCTCGATCTGCCGCCGGACCAGTTCGAACTCGTGCCGGTCACCGTAGTACGGATCCGGAACAGACTCGCCTTCCGCGTCCGGGTCGAAGCTGCGCAGCAGCGCCCGGCGCTCGGCGGGCACCCCGAGCTGCGCGAGCATCCGGTCGTGACCGGCGTCCAGGGCGACCACCAGATCGGCGGCGAGCTGCTCGTCCGTCACGCGCCGGGCACAGTGCCCGATCGGGTAGCCGTGCCGCCGCAACAGATCCGTGGTGCGGGGATCCGCGTCCTCGCCGGCATGCCAGTCGCCGGTGCCGGCGCTGGTGACCCGCACCCGCTCGGCGAGACCGGCCCGGCGGAGATGCTCGGCGAAGATCTTCTCCGCCATCGGCGAGCGGCAGATGTTGCCGGTGCACACGAACGTCACGTGCAGGCGCTCAGCGGCCACCGGTCAGCACCCTCGTCAGTTCGCCGACGCTGGACGCGGACCGGTGCGCGTCGGCCGCCTCGTCGGCTGCGCCGTACCCCCACTCGACGAACACCGTCGGGATGCCCCATCGCGCCGCGCCCGTCACGTCGTGCTCGCGGTCACCGACCATGACCACACCTCCGGTGCCGCCGTCCGCGGCGGCGACCGGGTCCACCCCGAGCGAGACGAGACTGTGCGCGATCACGTCCGCCTTCGCCCGCCGGGTCCCGTCGTCGCTCGCGCCGCCGATGAAGTCGAAGTGGCCGGCCAGCTCGAAATGCTCGAGGATGCGTACCGCGAAGTTCTGGTTCTTCGACGTCGCGACGGCGAGCCGGCTGCCGGCGTCGCGCACTCGCTCGAGCATCGTCGCCACCCCGTCGAAGACGGAGTTCTCCGCCCAGCCACGCTCGTCGTAGCGCTCGATGTACGCGGTGAGGGCCCGTTGCACCCGCTGCTCGTCGAGGCCGAGTCCGCGCAGGGTGTCGATCATCGGTGGACCGAGGATGCGTTGCGGCTCGTCGTGCGCCGGTTCCGGAACGCCCACCGTGGCGAGTGCATGCCGGAACCCGTCGATCACGCCCGCCGCCGAGTCCGTGAGGGTGCCGTCGAGGTCGAACAGCACCACGGGTGCCGGCAACAGCAGCGGAGGCAGATCGGCGAGAGTCGTCACGCCCTCATTCTCCCGGCTGCCGGCGAAGCCCGCCGCGTAGGGTCGGGGACAGTTGCCGGGACGACGGAGGAGGAGCGGTGACGGCGGTGACGCTGCGCGAGGTGATCGACGTGCTGGAGACGGCCTACCCGCCGTCGCTGGCAGAGTCGTGGGACTCGGTCGGACTGGTCGCCGGCGATCCCGACGAACCTGTGAACAGGGTGCTGCTCGCGGTCGACGCCACCGCGGCCGTGGTCGACGAAGCCCTCGACTGGGGCGCACAACTGCTCCTCGTGCACCACCCGCTGCTGCTGCGCGGTGTCGACACCGTCGGCGCGCACACCCCGAAGGGCGCCCTGATCCACCGGCTCATCCGGGGCGGCTGCGCGCTGTTCACCGCCCACACCAACGCCGACCGCGCCGATCCGGGCGTGTCCGACGCGCTGGCACAGGCGCTCGGCCTGACCGGACTGAGGCCGATCGAGCCCAAGCCCGAACCGGCCGTCGACAAGTGGGTGGTCCTCGTGCCCGCCGACTCGGCCGAACAGGTGCGCGCCGCCCTGTTCGACGCCGGCGCGGGCCGGCTCGGCAACTACCGCGAATGCTGCTGGACGACCTCCGGGACCGGACAGTTCCGTCCCGAGGCCGGCGCGGATCCGGCGATCGGCACCGTCGGCGAACTCGAGCGCGTCGCCGAGGACCGCGTCGAGGTCGTCGCCCCGCGATCCGTGCGCGGCCGGGTGCTTGCCGCTCTGCGCGCGGCGCACCCCTACGAGGAACCCGCGTTCGACGTGCTCGAACTGGCCGAGCTGCCCGGCTCGCGGGGACTGGGCCGCGTCGGCGACCTCCCGGTGCCGCAGACGCTGCGCGAGTTCACCGAACGCGTCGCCGCGGCACTGCCGGCCACGGAGTGGGGGGTGCGCGGTGCCGGCGACCCCGACCGGATCGTCCGCACCGTTGCGGTGTGCGGCGGCTCCGGCGACTCCTTTCTCGGCACCGTCGCACGGCTCGGCGTCGATGCGTACGTCACCGCGGATCTGCGGCACCATCCGGCCGACGAGCACCTGCGCGCCGGCGGACCCGCGCTCGTCGACGTCGCGCACTGGGCCAGCGAGTACCCGTGGTGTGCGCAGGCGAAAGGAGTGCTCGACGCCGCGTTCGCCGATCGCGACGGGTGGGCGGCCCGCGTCAGCGAGCTACGCACCGATCCCTGGACCACCGCCGCCCGGTAGGTCCGGGTTCCTCGTGACCGGCCGCGCGGTACGGTAGGCAGCTATCACCCCCAGATCTCGCCGCCGAAAGCAGGAACCCGCCGAGTGAACGTCGAACCCGCCGTGCAGTCCAAGCTCCTGGCCCTCGCCGCTGTGGACACCGAGGTGACCCGCCTGGCGCACCGGCGCCGCACCCTGCCCGAACAGCAGGAGGTCGAACGGCTCGAGGCGGAACGCACCGCGCGGCGGGACGCCGCCGTCGCCGTCGAGATCATCCTCGACGACCTCGACCGCGACATCCGCAAGCTCGAAGGGGAGGTCGAGGCGGTCCGCCAACGGGAGGAGCGCGACCGCAAGCTCCTCGCCGGCGGCAGCGTGGCCGCCAAGCAGCTGTCCGAACTCCAGCACGAGCTGACCAGTCTCGAACGGCGGCAGGCGCTGCTCGAGGACGAGCTGCTCGAGGTCATGGAACGCCGGGAGGCGTCCAAGGCCGACCACGACCACGCCGGCGCGCGGCTGTCGAGCGTCGACGCCGAACTCGCGGACGCCGTCCGCCTGCGCGACGAAGCGCTCGCCGACATCGAGGTCGCCGAGCAGCGGTGCCTGAGCGACCGCGCGGCACTCGTGGAGGCCTTTCCCGCCGAGCTCGTCGACCAGTACGAGGCGCAGCGGTCGAAGACCGGCACCGGCGCGGCCCTGCTGCAGGCGCGACGGTGCGGCGCGTGCCGCCTCGAACTCGACCGCGGCGAGATCTCTCGCATCGCCGCCGCCCCGCCCGAGGCGCTCGTGCGCTGCCCCGAATGCAACGCGATCCTGGTACGTACCAAGGAATCCGGGATTTGAGCCGGGTCGTTGTCGAGGCCGACGGCGGTTCGCGCGGCAATCCCGGACCGGCCGGCTACGGTGCGGTGGTCTTCGATGCCGACCGCGAGGCCGTGCTGGCCGAACGCAGCGCGAGCATCGGCCGCGCCACCAACAACGTGGCCGAATACCAAGGCCTGATCGCCGGATTGACCGCCGCCGCCGAACTCGGGGCCGACGAGGTCGACGTCCGGATGGATTCCAAGCTCGTCGTCGAGCAGATGTCGGGCCGATGGAAGATCAAGCACCCGGACATGATTCCGCTCGCCGCGCGTGCCCGCGAATTGGCCGGAGGATTCTCGCGGGTCGAGTTCACCTGGGTGCCGCGCGCGGAGAACGCCTACGCCGACCGGCTCGCCAACGAGGCGATGGACGGTGCTGCCTCGGCCACCACAGGTTCCGAACCGCCGTCGTCCGCATCGGCGCCGCCGGCGAAATCGCCCGGCTGGACCGGTGCCGTCGGGACACCCACGCGGATGCTGCTGCTGCGGCACGGGCAGACCCCGCTGTCGGTGGAGCGCCGCTACTCCGGGCGCGGTAATCCGCCGCTGACCGAGCTGGGCCGCGCGCAGGCGCGCGCGGCTGCCCGTCGGATCGGCGAGCGTGGCAATGTCGCCGCGGTGGTCTCGTCGCCGCTCGGACGGGCGCGAGAGACCGCCGAGGCCGCCGCGGCGGTGCTCGGTCTGCCCGTGACGGTGCACGACGGGCTCCTCGAGACCGACTTCGGCAAGTGGGAGGGACTGACCTTCCGCGAGGCGGCACAGCGTGACCCCGATCTGCACCGTCGCTGGCTGGGCGACACCTCGGTGCGCCCGCCGGGTGGGGAGAGCTTCGACGAGGTCCGCGGCCGTCTCGCTGCTGTCCGGGACGATCTGGTCGCGGAGTACGGCGGGGCGAACCTGCTCGTCGTCTCCCACGTCACGCCGATCAAGACCCTGCTGCAGATGGCGCTCGATGCCGGGCCGTCGCTGCTGTATCGCCTGCACCTGGACCTCGCGTCGCTGAGCATCGCCGAGTTCTATCCCGACGGCGGCGCGGCCGTGCGCCTGGTCAACGACACCTCGCACCTGTAGGCGCCCGCGGCATCGGTGTGTCCTTTGGGCTGCGGTAGCCGCCCAAAGGACACACCGGCGGCGGCGTCCCGGTTCGGTGACCGACACGTGGGGTATGCCACAGCGAGAGTGGTTACACCGACGGTGATCACACCGACGGTGATCACACCGACGGTGATCACACCGACGGTGGCCAGAGCAGCAGTCCGGGCAGCATTCGGAGGTGCCGACAATGACCGAACCGCACGACGAACCGAATCTCGACGACGTCATCACTCCGACGGAACACGTCACCCGCGATCGCCGTGAGCACGGCAAAGCGCCGGAACGCCTCGACGACGACTATCTCGAATATCGCACCGAACAGGAACGCATCGCCGCCGGTCTCGACGACTACGACCCCGATCGCGTACCTCCGGCGACGGACTGACCCCGTCCGCGGGCGCCCGACCCCGCACGCGGCGTTCCGTCGTTCACACCTGCAGTTTCCGCAGCGTGCGCAGGTTGCGCGTCGTGGTCACCGCCTTGTAGCGCGGCTTGCCGAGGCTCCGGCCGAAGGCGCTCCGGACCGTCTGCCCGCGCTCGACGTCCCAGTACAGGACGCCGTCGCCCCGGGCGACGCGCTCGACCGCCGGATCGAGACCCGCCGCCGTCGCCGCGAGTTCGTCCAGAACCGCGGGATCGGCGACGAAGATCGCGTATGCGTGCCGGCCGTCGCGCTCCTGGAACGGGTAGGCGTCGACGATCGCCGCGACGGCGGCCTGATCGTGGACGAACACGAACGCCTCGTAACCGAATCGAGCGCGCAGCGCCGCCTCGATCCGTGCCTTCGATTCGGCGGTGTCGGCCGGGCCGGCGTCGAACAGCACGTTGCCCGACGCGAGCACGGTGCGGACGTTCCCGAAACCGAGTCCGGAGAACACGTCCTTCAGATCCGCCATCGCGATGGTGATGCCGCCGACGTTGATGCCGCGCAGCAGAGCCACATATCTCGCCATGGCGGTACCGTAGTTCGCATTTGCGACACGTGAGGCAGTACGCTGATCGACGCGGACGAGTTGGCCGGGCGACCGCGGCACAGGGAACCGGCACCGTGGCGGTGCCAGGCCCTGGATCGAGGAAAGTCCGGACTCCACAGAGCAGGGCGGTTGCTAACGGCAACCCGAGGTGACTCGCGGGACAGTGCCACAGAAATCAGACCGCCCACCCTTCGGGGTGGGTAAGGGTGAAACGGTGCGGTAAGAGCGCACCAGCACCCCGGGTGACCGGGGTGGCTCGGTAAACCCCGCCCGGAGCAAGGTTGAAGGCCGCACCGACCCGTCGGTGCGGCTGCGCAGGTGTCCGAGGGCTGCTCGCCCGAGCCTGCGGGTGAACCGCTCGAGGTACCCGGCGACGGTGTGCCCAGATGGATGGTCGCCACCCCGCCTCGGCGGGGTACAGGATCCGGCTTACAGGCCGGCTCGTCCGCCCACCCGGCTCAGATCGGGGCGACGACCAGCAGGTGCGCCCAGTAGGAGGCGGCCTCGTGTCCCAGGTAGGGGAGCAGGAAGTCGTAGAGCAGGTACGACATGCGATTCCTTTCGCGTCGTCGAGCGGGGACCAGGGGCCGACCGTACCAGCCGCGCCGTCGCACGCGGGTTACCCCGACACTCGGCGCCGCGTGGGGCAGACTGGGAGTCATGAGCGACGAGGGCTGGTACTACGACGTACACACCGGAAAGGTCAGCCAGGGGAAGGATCCGAGCGCGCTGAACCGCATGGGGCCGTACCCGGACCGCGCCACCGCCGAACGGGCACTCGAGATCGCGGCCGAGCGCAACAAGGCAGCGGACGAGGCCGACGAGGAATGGAACCGCTGAGCGGTTCCCCGGCACGGTGACGCACACCCGCATCGTCGTCGCGCCCGCGATCGACTTCGGTGCCGTCCGCGCCGAATTCGCGCTCGACGACGACTACCCCCTGCCCGCCGTCGCCGAGGCCGACGCCGCAGCCGACCGCTGGTCCGCCGCGCGGGTGGACCGCACGGATCTGCCCCTGGTGACCATCGACCCACCGGGATCGATGGATCTCGACCAGGCCCTGCACCTCGAGCGGACCGTCGACGGATTCGTGCTGCACTACGCGATCGCCGACGTCGCGGCCTTCGTCGCCCCCGGCGGCGCGCTCGACCGCGAGAGCAGGCGCCGCGGTCAGACCTACTACCTGCCCGACGGGTCGGTCCCGCTGCATCCGCGGTCGTTGTCCGAGGACGCGGCCAGTCTGCTGCCCGGCCGCGTGCGCCCGGCGGCGCTGTGGCGCATCGTTCTCGACGAGGCCGCCGAGCCTGTGGACGTGACGGTGCGGCGCGCACTGGTCCGATCCGTCGCACGGTTCGACTACGCCGGGGTGCAGGCCGGTGTCGACGCCGGTGTCGTGCACCCGTCGATCGCGGCGCTGCCCGAGTTCGGCCGGCTCCGCGAAGCGGCGGCCCGGGCCCGGGGCGCGATCGAACTGCGGCTGCCCGAACAGGACGTGATCGCCGACGGGAACGGCTGGCGGTTGACCACCCAGCCGCGCACGGAAGTCGACGACTGGAACTCCCATGTCTCGCTGCTGACCGGAATGTGCGCGGCGCAGATGATGCTCGACGCGCGGATCGGGTTGCTGCGAACCCTGCCGGCGGCCGCTCCCGAAGCCGTGACGCAACTGCGGCGCACCGCCTCCGCCCTGGGCGTACCCTGGCCGGCCGATGTGCCGGTGGGCAGTTTCCTGGCCGGCCTCGACATGACCGTGCCCGGCACGCTGGTGCTGATGAGCGAGGCCCCCGCGCTGCTGCGCGGCGCGTCGTACGTCGCGTTCGACGGCGAGGTGCCGGAGCAGCCGGGGCACGGGGCGATCGGAGCGCCGTACGCACACGTCACGGCGCCGCTGCGGCGGTTGGCCGACCGGTTCGCGACGGAGGTGTGCCTGGCGGTCTGTGCCGGCACCGACGTGCCGGCATCCGTGCGCGCGGCGCTCCCGGAGCTTCGCGAGACCATGACCGGTTCCGATGCGCTCGCCGGGAAGGTGACCCGCGCGTGCATCGAACTCACCGAGGCGACGGTCCTCGCCCCGCACGTGGGGGAGACGTTCGATGCGACGGTCCTGCGCGCGACGAACGGCCGCCGGGACGCCGAGGTGTTCGTGCCCGACGCCACCGTGATCGCCCCGTGCACCGGGGAACCGAAGGAAGGCAGCCGAATCCGGATCCGGCTCACACACGCCGACCCGCAGACGCGGAAGGTGCGGTTTGCGTACCCGGCGTGACGGCGCTGCCGGCCGCGAGCGGCGGCCGCGGGGCCTGTTCGCCGGCATCGCCGCCGCGGTGGCGCTCGTGGTCCTCGCCGCGGTGCTGGTGCTCGGCGCGGTACCGAGCCGATACCTGCCCTGGGACACCGCCGATTTCCCGGACGTGGACACCTCGTCGCTGACGCAGCCGCAGGCGCGGATCGTGGGGTTGCTCGCGGACGAACACCGCACGCAGCGACCCGGGACCTTCTATTCCGAGGGCGCCGAGGAGCCGTGGTGCGCGAACTTCGTCAGCTGGATCATGCGGGAAGCGGGCCGCCCGCTGGTCAATCCGCATTCCGGGCACTGGCGGATCCCCGGCGTGTACACCCTGCAGGAGTACTACGACTCGGCCGGCCGATTCGAACCGGCCGGCGGCGGGTACCCG
>NZ_AJFC01000180.1:0-1152 GCF_000256505.1 Rhodococcus sp. P14
GGCTACCGGCCGGTGGTGGGTGATGTGGTGCTGTACGAGAACGAGCTGTGGGTCGGCCAGCACACCAACATCGTCGTCGCGGTCGACGGCGACACCGCGACGACCGTCGGCGGAAACGAACTCGGCCGTATCCGCGTGCACACCGTCGACGTCACCTCCGACTCGGCGGTGGTCGGGTTCGGGCGCCTCGAATGAGGTTCAGCGGAAGCGGTCGGTCGCCTCGAGCAGGTGATGGGTGATGCCGGGTTCGTTCGCGGCGTGCCCGGCGTCGTCGACGACGACGAAGTCCGAGCCGGGCCATGCCTTGTGCAGTTCCCACGCGCTCGTCGCGGGGCACACCACGTCGTAGCGGCCCTGCACGATCACCCCGGGAACGGCGTGCAGCCGCCCGGCGTCGCGCAGTAGCTGCCCTTCCTCGAGGAAACCGCGGTGGCGGAAGTAGTGGTTCTCGATGCGGGCGAACGCCAGCGCGAAACGCGGGTCCGATGTCTCCGCCACCCGTTCCGGTGCGGGCAGCAAGGCGCTGGTCGCACCCTCCCACGTCGACCACGCCACGGCGGCTCGCAGCGCGACGTCGGGGTCGGGCGAATGCAGCAGCCGGTGGTACGTGTCGACCGGATGCTCGCCCTCCGGCGCGCCGGTCAGCGGTTCCAGGAAGCGCTCCCACAGTTCGGGGAAGAGCTGTCCGGCACCACCGTTGTAGTACCAGTCGATCTCGCTGCTGCGCAGCAGGAAGATGCCGCGCAGCACCAGCTCGGTGACCCGGTGCGGATGCCGTTGCGCATACGCCAGCGCCAGTGTCGACCCCCACGAGCCACCGAACACCTGCCAACGGCCGATCCCCAGCCGCCGCCGCAAGGCTTCGATGTCGGCGAGCAGGTACTCGGTGGTGTTGGCGGACAGATCGGCGCCGTCGGCGACGTGCGGGACCGACCGGCCGCAGCCGCGCTGATCGAACAGCACGATCCGGTACGCCTCCGGATCGAAGAACCGGCGGTGTGCGGGGACGGTGCCGCCGCCGGGGCCGCCGTGCAGGAACACCACCGGCTTGCCGGCCGGATTGCCGCTGACCTCCCAATAGACGCGCTGGCCGTCACCGACATCGAGCATGCCCTGCTCGTGCGGCTCGATCGGCGGGGGGGGGGGGGGGGG
>NZ_AJFC01000181.1:0-48005 GCF_000256505.1 Rhodococcus sp. P14
AAGCCGACCAGGGCGGACGCGAGGGTCGGGATCTGCAGCGCCTCGAGTGCCTCGCCGCGCACCTCGGGGCACTGGGCGGAGGCGATCGCGTCGACCCGGTCACGGTCCCGGGCGAGCGCCAGCATGTCGATGCCGTTGCGGGCGGCCCACTCGCCGACCAGCAGGTTCAGACCGGGCTTGCTCATGGACGGGGTGTAGGTGCGCCAGCTCTGCAGCTGGGCCTCCATCTGCGAGCACAGCTCGGCGGCCTGGGGCTCCGTGACTCCACCCGGAAGCGTGCTCGGCTCCGACGTCGCGTCCGTCGTCGGCTGCGCCGACACGGAACTCGAGCCGCTGGGGGCGGGCTGGCCGCCGGACGCGCACCCGGCCAGGCCGGCGATCGTCGCACCGGCGACGGCAACGGCGAGCAGTGTGCGACGGGGACGAATCATCTGCGGTGCACCTCGTGGGTCGGTACGGCCCGGGCCTACGGGCGAGGGAACCTGCGGCCGGACCGGCCGCAGGTTCCCTCGCCCTGCCGGATCAGAAGGAATGCTCGGGACCGGGGAACGTCCCGGCCGCCACCTCTGCAGCATATTCGGCGGCCGCGCGGCGCAGTTCGTCGCCCACGCTGCCGAACTTCTTGACGAACTTCGCGGTCCTGCCGCTGGTGTATCCGGCCATGTCCTGCCACACGAGGACCTGGGCGTCGCACTCGTTTCCGGCACCGATCCCGACCGTGGGGATGGTCAGCTTGCGGGTGACCTGACCGGCGATGTCGGCGGGCACCATCTCCATGACCACGGAGAAGGCCCCGGCCTCCTGCACGGCGATGGCGTCGGCGACGAGCTGTTCGGCGCCGTCGCCGCGGCCCTGCACCCGGAAACCGCCGAGGCTGTTGACCGACTGCGGGGTGAAACCGACGTGCGCCTGGACGGGGATGCCGGCGGCGGTGATCGCGGCGATCTGCGCGGCGACCCGCTCGCCGCCCTCGAGCTTGACGGCGTGGGCGCCGCCTTCCTTCATGAAGCGGATGGCGGTGGCGAGGGCCTGCTCCGGCGATGCCTCGTAGGTGCCGAACGGCAGGTCGGCGATCACCAGTGCGTGCGGGGCGCCGCGCACCACGCCGCGTACGAGGGGGAGCATCTCGTCGACCGTGACCGGCACGGTCGTGTCGTAGCCGTAGACGACGTTCGCGGCGGAGTCGCCCACGAGCAGCACCGGGATGCCGGCCTCCTCGAAGATGCGGGCGCTCGAGTAGTCGTACGCCGTCAGCTCGGCCCAGCGCCGGCCCTCGGCCTTCATGGCCTGCAGGTGATGGACCCGCGTCTTGCGGCGAGGAGCGTCGGACGGAGTCGAGCCGCCGTAGAGGGCAGTCGTGGATTCGGACATCAGAGGTCCCTTTCTGCCTCGAGGCCCGTGCGGGTCCCCGGGTTGGGTGATGACGGTCTCAGTCTGCCACCGGCGTCATCCGGGCAGTAGCGGCACCGGCGGTGCGATTGGTCACATCCGCCGGTCGCGGCCGCAGGACCGGTCCCGAACCACCGAGCCGGCCGCGGTACCAGTCCCGAACCACCGAGCCGGCTGCGGTACCTCCCGTGGCACCATCGCTGGGTGTCGTCCCTTCCACTCCGCGCCGTCGCGGTGACCGCCGTGGCGCTGCTCGCCGCCGGATGCAGCACCACGACCGAGACCGCGCCGCCGCGGACGGCGCCGCTCGGCGCCCCGGCCGGCCTCGAGCAGTTCTACGGACAGCAGGTGCAGTGGGAGTCCTGCCGGGACTACGGCGCCGACGCCGGCTCGCTGCCGCGCGGCGTGCAGTGTGCGCGGATCACGGTGCCGCTGGACTACGACGACCCGGGCGGGGAGACGATCACCGTGGCGATCTCGCGTTCGCCCGCGTCGGGGCAGCGGATCGGCTCGCTGCTCGTCAACCCCGGCGGACCGGGTGCGTCCGGGCTCGGGCTGGCCACCGTCGCCGACGGCACCGAGCTGACCGACCGTTTCGACGTGATCGGCTTCGATCCCCGCGGCATCGGCGCCTCCGAGCCCGCGGTGCGCTGCCGCACCGACGCCGAGGCGGACGCCGACCGCGCGTTCGACGACGGCGACATGAGTCCCGAGGGCATCGCGCGCACGGAGCAGCGGCACCGCGACTACGCCGAGGCCTGCGCGCAACGCACCGGCACCGACCTGCTCGCCCACGTGGGCACCCGCGAAGTGGTGCGCGACATGGACGTGCTCCGTTCCGTCCTCGGCGACGAGAGACTCAATTACCTCGGCTTCTCGTACGGCACCCGGATCGGCACGCTCTATGCGGAGACCTTCCCCGACCGGGTGCGGACGATGGTGCTCGACGGTGCGCTCGATCCCGAGCAGGATCCCCTCGACGAGGTCCTGCTGCAGGCGGCCGGCTTCCAGACCGCGTTCGACGCGTTCGCGGCGGACTGCGCCCGCTACGACGACTGTGCGCTCGGCACCGACCCGGCTGCGGCGGTGGAGAAGTTCCGCGCTCTCGTGGATCCGTTGATCGCGGCGCCCGCGGACACCACGGATCCGCGGGGTCTGAGCCACCGGGACGCGGTCACCGGGGTGCAGCAGGGCCTGTACTCGCCGCGGCTGTGGGGTTCGCTGCGGGCGGGCCTCGCGGCGCTGACCGACGGCCGGGGCGACACGCTGTTGCTGCTCGCGGACCTGTACGAGGGACGCGGCGACGACGGCACCTACACCAACGCCACCGACGCGTTCAATGCGATCCGGTGCGTGGACGATCCGCCGGTGACGGACCCGGCCGTCGCGGCCGAGGCCGACCGGCTGTACCGGCAGGCGGCGCCGTTCCTCGACGACGGCCGCGCGAGCGGCGCCGCGCCGCGGGATCTGTGCGCCTTCTGGCCGGTGCCGCCCACCGGTGCGCCGCACACCCCGGACGTGCCGGGCCTGCCGACCGTGCTCGTCGTCTCCACCACCGGGGACCCCGCGACGCCGTACCAGGCGGGGGTGGACCTGGCCCGGCAACTCGGTGGCACGCTCGTCACCTTCACGGGTACCCAGCACACCGTCGTCCTGGACGGCGAGGACTGCGTCGACGACCCGGTGACCGGCTATTTCGTGACCGGGCAGGCGCCCGCCGCGGACCTGCGGTGCTGACCACCCGACGATGTGAGCGACACGCCGGAACCACAACCCGCGGATGTAACACGGATTTAACGCACTGTGCCTAGTCTCGGCCGTATGGATCGCCAGAAGGAGTTCGTGCTCCGCACCCTCGAAGAGCGCGACATTCGGTTCGTGCGCTTGTGGTTCACCGACGTCGTCGGAACCCTCAAGTCGGTGGCGATCGCCCCGGCCGAACTCGAAGGAGCCTTCGAGGAGGGCATCGGGTTCGACGGCTCGGCCATCGAGGGTTTCTCCCGCATCTCCGAGGCCGACATGGTCGCCCGCCCGGACGCCTCGACCTTCCAGGTGCTGCCGTGGGCCGACGGCAAGGGTCAGCAGTACTCGGCCCGCATGTTCTGCGACATCACCATGCCCGACGGCACCCCCAGCTGGGCCGACCCGCGACACGTGCTGCGTCGCCAGCTCAACAAGGCGTCCGACCTGGGCTTCAGCTGCTACGTGCATCCCGAGATCGAGTTCTTCCTCATCGAGAACGGTGAACCGGGGGCGCTGCCGGTGCCCGCCGACGACGGCGGCTACTTCGACCAGTCGGTGCACCGCTCGGCCCCGAACTTCCGCCGCCACGCCATCGACGCGCTCGAGTCGATGGGCATCTCCGTCGAGTTCAGCCACCACGAGACCGCACCCGGTCAGCAGGAGATCGACCTGCGGTACGCCGACGCGCTGTCCATGGCCGACAACGTGATGACCTTCCGCTACGTGGTCAAGGAGATCGCGATGTCGGAGGGCGTGCGCGCGACGTTCATGCCCAAGCCGTTCCGCGAGCACGCGGGCTCGGCCATGCACACCCACATGAGCCTGTTCGAGGGCGAGAACAACGCGTTCCACGATCCGGACGATCCGTTGCAGCTCTCGGCGACCGGCAAGGCGTTCATCGCCGGGGTGCTCGAGCACGCCAACGAGATCAGTGCCGTGACCAACCAGTGGGTCAACTCGTACAAGCGCATCGTGCACGGCGGCGAGGCGCCCACCGCAGCGTGCTGGGGCCCGTCCAACCGTTCCGCCCTGGTGCGGGTGCCGATGTACACGCCGAGCAAGGCGTCGTCGCGCCGGGTCGAGATCCGCACACCCGACTCGGCCTGCAACCCGTACCTGACGTTCGCGGTGCTGCTCGCCGCCGGCCTGCGCGGCATCGAGAAGGGCTACGAGCTCGGGCCCGAGGCCGAGGACGACGTGTGGGCGCTGACCTCCGCGGAACGGCGTGCGATGGGGTACCGCGAGCTGCCCACCGACCTCGACATCGCCCTGCGGGAGATGGAGAAGTCGGAACTGGTGGCCGAGGCACTCGGGGAGCATGTGTTCAACTTCTTCCTCCGCAACAAGTGGACGGAGTGGGAGAACTACCGCAGCCAGGTCACCCCGTACGAACTGGATCAGTATCTGGGCTTGTAACCCCTTGCCGGCCGCGGCCGCCCGGGGGAGTCGCCGCGGACCGGCCGGTTGACGACGACGAAGAGGTGAGGTCCGTGCCCACTCGGGCGGCAGTGTCCCGCGCCGGAACGACGCCACCATGGTGAGACCGCCGGCGGCGCGCTCGGCGATACCGAGCGCCGGGCGGCTCGGCCTGCTCGCTCCGACCGCGCCGGACGAGCTCCGGCAGCTCGGCTGGACCGGCACCGAGAGCACCGAACTGCTGTGGGCGCTCTCGCGCGCACCCGACGCGGACCTCGCGCTGCGGACCCTGGCCCGCCTGCACGACGCGCTCGGGGATGGCTGGGCGGAACTCGTCGCCGCGCTGCGCACCGACAAGGGACTGCGCGGGCGGCTGTTCGGCCTGTTCGGAGGCTCGTCCGCCCTCGGCGACCACATCGTCGCCCACCCGGAGCGGTGGCGTGATCTCGCCGGGGCGCTGCACCTGCCCGACCGGCGAACCCTCACCGAGCGGATGCTCGGCTGTGTCGACGCCGAGCCCGAGGCCGGGACGGGCGAGAACCGTCTGATCTACCGGGCGAAGATCACCGGTCCGGCCGCGGTGGCGGCTCTGCGCACCGGCTACCGCGATCAGTTGGCGCTGCTCGCGGCCGCCGATCTCGCCGCCGTCGTGGAGAACGAACCGGTCCTGCCGTACCTCGAGGTGGGCCAGCGGCTCGCGGATCTCGCCGATGCGGCCCTGACGGCGGCCCTGGCGGTGGCCGTCGCCAACGTCGTCACGGACGGTCCCTGCCCCGTCGACCTGGCCGTGATCGCGATGGGCAAGTGCGGGGCCCGCGAGCTCAACTATGTCAGCGACGTCGACGTCGTGTTCGTCGCCGAGCCGTCCGATGCCCGCGCCAGCCGCATCGCCGGGGAGATGATGCGGATCGGCACCTCGGCGTTCTTCGAGGTCGACGCCGCGCTGCGTCCCGAGGGCAAACGCGGCGAACTGGTCCGCACCCTGGACTCGCACGTCGCGTACTACCAGCGCTGGGCCAAGACCTGGGAGTTCCAGGCGCTGCTCAAGGCCCGGCCGATGACCGGCGACCTCGATCTCGGTCGCCGCTACGTCGAGGCACTCAGTCCGATGGTGTGGACGGCGTCCGAGCGGGATGCGTTCGTGCCCGAGGTGCAGGCGATGCGCCGGCGCGTCGAGGAGCTCGTGCCCGCCGAACTGCGCGAGCGCGAACTCAAGCTCGGCCGCGGCAGCCTGCGCGACGTCGAGTTCGCGGTCCAGCTGCTGCAGCTCGTGCACGGCCGCGCCGACGAGTCGCTCCGCGTGCCGAACACGGTGCAGGCGCTGTCCGCCCTCGCCGACGGGGGATACGTCGGGCGCGACGACGCCGCGAACCTGCGGGCCTCCTACGAGTTCCTGCGGTTGCTCGAGCACCGGCTGCAGCTGCAACGGCTCAAACGCACGCACACGCTGCCGCCCCCCGAGGACCGGGAGGCGATGCGCTGGCTCGCTCGCGCCGCGCACATGCGCCCCGACGGCCGGCACGACGCGCTCGGCGTGCTCGAGGCGGAGATCAAGCGCAACGCGGCCCGGGTACGCAAACTGCACGCGAAGCTGTTCTACCGCCCGCTGCTCGAGTCGGTCGCCCGGGTGGACAAGGAGGCGCTGCGGCTGTCGCCCGACGCCGCGGTCCGCCAGCTCGCCGCACTCGGCTACAGCGCACCGGAGAACGCCCTCGGCCACCTGACGGCGCTGTCCGGTGGCGCCTCGCGCAAGGCCCGCATCCAGGCGCTGCTGCTGCCCCAGCTGCTCGAGGCACTGGGGGAGACGAGCGACCCCGACGCCGGCCTGCTCGCCTACCGCCGCCTGTCGGAGGCGCTCGTCGACCGGGTGTGGTTCCTGCGGACGCTGCGCGACGAGCCGTCCGTCGCGGACCGGCTCATGACCGTGCTCGGTTCCTCCGCCTACGTGTCGAATCTGCTGGTTCGGGCCCCGGACGTCGTCCGGCTCTATGCGGACGGCGCCGGTGGTCCCCGGCTCCTCGAACCGCAGCCCGAGGAGGTTGCCAAGGCCATCGTCACCTCCTCGGCCCGCTACGGCACCCCCGACAGGGCCATCAACGCGGCCCGGTCGTTGCGCCGGGCCGAACTCGCCCGTATCGCCAGCGCCGACATTCTCGGAATGCTGGACGTACCGCAGGTGTGCCGCGCGCTGTCCGCCGTGTGGGCGGCCGTGCTCGAGGCTGCCCTGAGCGCCGTGATCAAGGCGTCCGAGCTGGAGGACGGGCCGGCTCCGGCACGGCTCGCGGTCATCGGCATGGGCCGCCTCGGCGGTGGCGAGCTGGGCTACGGATCCGACGCCGACGTGCTGTTCGTGTGCGAACCGACCGCCGGCGCCGACGAGACCGCCGCGGTGAAGTGGGCGAACCAGGTCGCCGAGCGGGTGCGCGCCCTGCTCGGTGCGCCGAGCACGGATCCGCCGCTCGAGGTCGACACCGGGCTGCGACCCGAGGGGCGCAGCGGCCCGATGGTGCGCACCCTCGCGTCCTACCAGGCGTACTACGCGCAGTGGGCGCAGACGTGGGAGGTGCAGGCACTGTTGCGGGCCGACGCGGTGGCCGGGGACGCCGACCTCGGGCTGCGCTTCCTGCACATGATCGACGCCACCCGGTACCCGGCCGGCGGGGTGTCGGACGACGCGGTGCGCGAGATCCGCCGGATGAAGGCTCGCGTCGACTCGGAACGGTTGCCGCGCGGCGCCGATCCCGCCACGCACACCAAGCTGGGCCGCGGCGGTCTGGCCGACATCGAATGGACCGTGCAGCTGCTGCAGCTGCAGCACGCTCACAACATCGAGTCGCTGCACAACACGTCGACGCTCGAGACGCTCGACGCGATCGGTGCCGCCGAACTGCTCAGCAGCGCGGACGTCGCACTGCTGCGCGACGCGTGGCTCACCGCCACCCGCGCCCGCAACGCGCTCGTGCTGGTGCGCGGCAAACGGACCGATCAGCTGCCCGGTCCGGGGAAGCTGCTCTCGGCGGTGGCGCAGGTCGCCGGCTGGCCGGGGGGTGACGCCTCCGAGTTTCTCGACCACTATCTGCGGGTCACCCGGCGTGCGCGGGCAGTCGTGGAACGTGTGTTCGGGACGTGAGATCCCGGATCCAGCTGCCGCACCCACGCGATTCGTATGTGAGAAAGGGAGATTCGTGACGACTTCGCGCCGTGTCCCGACGGTCGACGCCGTGGCCGGGGCGCTGGGGGAACTGCGGTCGCGGACGCCGGTGGTGCAGTCCCTGACGAACGTGGTCTCGGCGAACTTCGTGACCAACGTGCTTCTGGCGGCGGGCGCGAGCAATGCGCACATCGACAACGTGCACGAGGCCGGCGGATTCGCGCGGGCGGCCGACGGCGTCCTGATCAACGTCGGCACCCCCGACGATGCCACCGCGGAGGCGTTCCGTCTCGCGGCCCGCAGCGCTCACGAGGCCGGCACCCCGTGGGTCCTCGACCCGGTGGGCGTGGGGGGTCTGCCGTGGCGCAGCGACCTCGCCGCCGAACTGCTGGCGCACCGGCCGACGGCGATCCGCGGCAACGCCTCCGAGATCATCGCCCTGGCGGGCCTGCGGGGCGGGACCCGCGGCGTCGACAGTTCCGCCGACGCGGCGGCGGCGGTCCCGGCGGCGCTGGCCCTGCTCGATCGTGCCGAGGCCGTATCGGCTTCGGGCGCAATCGATCACCTCGTCGGCCGGGACGCCGGCGGGGCAGTGATCGGTGTGCGGGTCGGCGGCGGCAGTGCGATGCTGCAGCAGGTGACGGCCACGGGTTGTGCCCTCGGCGGTCTCGTCGCCGCATACCTCGCCGTCGCACCGACGCCGTTGATCGGGCTCGCCGCGGCCCACGTGCACGTCGCCGTCGCCGCGGAGATCGCCGAGGCGGCCGCCGCGGGCCCCGGCACGTTCGCCGTGGCCTATCTCGACGCCCTCTACACCGTGGACGCCGACACGCTCCGTGCCCGCGCGCAGGTCGAGATCTTCGAACCGCGCAGGTAGCTCGGCGACTCCGGATCTCTCAGCGGCAGACGACGACGAGACCCACGCCCAGCCACACCTGTCGTTCGACGCGATCGAACTCGTCGTCGTCGTGGTCGTACACGTAGTCGACCTCGGTGCGGTAGCCGCGATCTCGTTGTTCGGTGACGCGGCAGTCGCCGGACAGATTCCCGGCGCGGTTGGTGATCCTGTAGGGGATGCCTTCCGCGTCCAGGAGGGCGATCGCCTGCTGTTCGCTGAGGCCGACGACATCGGGCGCGGGTTGCGCTGCGGCGAGGCCGGAACCGAGAAGGAGGGTGGCGGCGGCCGCGCACAGCGCGGCCGGGAGGGTGGTGCGCATGACAACGTCCTTTCGGGAACGATGTCGCGATGGAGTGAATCCGGTGGGGGACATCCGTGCCGCCGGTGGTGGCGGGGGCGGCGTCCGTCAGATGTGGTCTATCGGCGCGATCCGGCGGTGGATCCGGGCGGCGAGCGCCCCCGCGGCGCGGACCGTGGTCCGGCCGTGGACGACGGTGCCCCGGCACGGCGGGGTGCGCAGACGTTCATCAGCAGTTCCCCAAGGCGCCCCGACCCGGAACCGGCCGGCGCCACTTCAGGGTACTCCCGGCTTCTGACAAATCCGGCAGAACTGGCGGACCTGCCGGAACGGGCCGCTGCGTGCGGCCCGCAGTCCGTCGGTCGGAACCGGACGGCGGAGCCCGTACCGGATCGGTCGGCGGGAGCGCGCGCCGGGCGAGGCGCCGACGGCTGATCACCGTGACCATCTGCCCGATGTGTCGCACGTCACAACTGAACAGAATGATCCGCTGAAAAGTTGTCTGTTGACTGATTCAATCAGCTGTGTCGATCATTGCTGAACCAGTTGATGTGACTCGAGCGACGTGCGCAGCACCTGTCGCAGCAAAGGAACAGTGCGATGACCGAAACCGTGGTCCGCGAAATCGAGCGTTCTCCCTACGATCTGGACGACCGGTACCGCTCCGGCTCGGGCACGGTGCTCCTCACCGGTGTCCAGGCGATCGCCCGCCAACTCGTCGAACAGCACGTGCGCGACATCCGCGACGGCCGCCGCGTGGCCACATTCGTCTCCGGGTATCCCGGCAGCCCGCTCGGCGGGCTCGACAAGCTGCTGCACGGCATGCCGAAGGTCCTCGCCGAGCACGACATCACCTTCGTGCCCGGATTCAACGAGGAACTCGCCGCAACCTCCGTATGGGGCAGTCAGGGCCAGCTGGGGGCGGGCACGCCCACCCACGACGGCGTGGTCGGCGTCTGGTACGGCAAGGGGCCCGGCCTGGACCGGGCCACCGACGCGCTGCGGCACGCGAACATGTACGGCGTGGACCCGAACGGCGGTGTCCTGCTGATGGTCGGCGACGACCCGGCGTCGAAGTCGTCGACCGTGCCCGCGGTGAGCGAACGGTCCCTCGCCGCCCTCGGGATCCCGGTCCTGTTTCCGCGCAACGCCGCCGAGATCGTCACGATGGGCCTGCACGGAGTCGCGCTGTCGCGCGCGTCCGGCTGCCTCGTCGCTCTCAAGGTCGTCGCAGACGTCGCCGACGGCGCGTGGTCCGTCGACGGTTCGGTTGCGGACCTGCGCATCACCGTTCCCGAGATCGAATGGGAGGGAAGGCCGTTCGTGTACCAGCAGCGCCCGATGGCGGCCCCGGGCGACAGCGTGATCGCCGAGGCGGACCTGTACGGGCCGCGCTGGGCGATGGTGCACGCGTACGGGAAGGCCAACGGCCTGGACGTCGTCGAGGTCGCCCCCCCGCACGCCCGGATCGGACTCGCCGCCACCGGTACCACGTTCGACGCGCTGCGACAGGCCCTGCTCGATCTCGGGGTGACCGACGCCGACCTGCACCGCGCCGGCATCCGGCTGCTGCGCATCGGAATGCCGTACCCGATCGGTCCCGACCTGGTACGCGAATTCGCTTCCGGTCTCGACCAGCTCGTCGTCGTCGAGGACAAGACCGCGTTCGTCGAAACCCAGATCCGGGAGATCCTCTACGGCACCGACCATCCGCCGCGCATCGTCGGCAAGAAGGACGCCGACGGCCGGCCGCTGATGCCCGTCGACGGCGAGCTCACCGCCGGACGGATCCGCGGTCCGCTGCGCCGGGTGCTGCGCGGACACGTCGACCTCGGACCTGCGCCGTTGCCCCAGTTGCCGCTGGAGGTGCTGTCTGCCAAGCGCGCCCCGTACTTCTGCAGCGGCTGCCCGCACAACCGCTCCACGGCCCTGCCGGACGGCTCGATCGGCGGCGGCGGCATCGGCTGTCACGCACTCGTCACCATGTCCGGCCGCGCCGACAGCGCCGTCACCGGCCTGACCCAGATGGGTGGCGAGGGCGCGCAGTGGATCGGGCAGGCACCGTTCACCGACATCGGCCACATGTTCCAGAATCTCGGCGACGGAACGTACTTCCACTCCGGTCAGCTCGCCGTGCAGGCGTGCGTCGCGGCCGGGGTGAACATCACCTTCAAGCTGCTCTACAACGACGTCGTCGCCATGACCGGCGCGCAGGACGCCGAGGGCGCACTGACCGTTCCTGCGCTCACCCGCAAACTCGCCACCGAGGGCGTGCGCAGGATCATCGTCTGCTCCGACGACCCGAAGCGGCACCGCAAGCGCTCCCTCGCCCGCGGCGTGCAGGTCTGGCACCGCGACCGGCTCGACGAAGCACAGCGCGTGCTGCGCGAGGTCCCCGGCGTCACCGTGCTCATCTACGACCAGCACTGCGCGGCCGACGCGCGCCGGCAACGCAAGCGCGGGACCCTGCCCGCCCGCACCACCCGGGTGGTGATCAACGAGGCGGTGTGCGAGGGCTGCGGCGACTGCGGCGTCAAGAGCAACTGCCTGTCGGTGCAGCCGGTCGACACCGAGTTCGGGTCGAAGACCCGAATCGACCAGACCTCCTGCAACACCGACTACTCGTGCCTCGACGGGGACTGCCCGTCGTTCGTGACGGTCGAGGCGTCGCCCGGCCGGAAGGCTCGGCGCCGCAGCGTCCCGACGCCGCCGGCCGTGCCCGACGTCGACGTCGACACCCCGGAGGGCACCCGCAACGTCTTCCTCGCCGGCATCGGCGGCACCGGCATCGTCACCGTCAACCAGGTGCTCGCGACCGCCGCGCTGCGCGCGGGCTTCGACGTCGAGTCCCTGGACCAGATCGGCATGAGCCAGAAGGCGGGCCCGGTGGTCTCGCACCTGCGGTTCGCCGCCGACGGCCTCGCACCGGGGAACCGGGTGACCACCGGCGGCGCGTCGTGCCTGCTGGCGCTGGACCTGCTGACCGCGGCGGATGCGAAGAACCTTGCCTACGCCGACCCGCACTCGACCGTCGCGGTCGCCTCGACGAGCCGCACCCCCACCGGGGACATGGTGTACGACAGGTCGATCCGGCACCCGGACGAGCAGCAGCTGCTCGCGCGGCTGGACGCGGTGACCCGTCGGCTGGCCTCGTTCGACGCCCTCGCCGCCGCGCAGGCACTCTTCGGTGACACCTCCGCCGCGAACTTCCTCGTCGTCGGCGCCGCCCACCAGCTCGGCGGACTGCAGATCCCCGCCGCGGCCGTCGAGGAAGCGATCGAGATCAACGGCGTGGCGGTCGCGGCGAACATCGCGGCGTTCCGGTGGGGGCGGGTGGCGGTCGCCGACCCGGACGCGTTCGCGGCCGCGACCGAACCGGCGCGGCCCGAGCGGAGAGCCACCGTCGTACCGGAACACCTGCTGGCCGGCACCACCTTCGACGGCGAGGTGCTGCGACTCGTGCGGGTGCGCGCCGCGTCACTGATCGACTTCCAGGGTGACCGTCTCGCCGCCCGGTACATCGAGCGGGTGCAGGCGGTGTGGGAGGCCGAACGCCGCGTCACCGCGCGCACGGACTTCAGCGCGGCCGTCGCGCGCGGACTGTTCAAGTTCACCGCCTACAAGGACGAGTACGAGGTCGCGCGGATGCTCGTCGACCCCGCCTTCCTCGACGAGGTGCAGTCCCAGGTGCCCGGCGGAGCGCAACTGACCTATCGGCTGCACCCGCCCGTGCTGCGCGCACTCGGTCGCACGAAGAAGGTCGGGTTCGGTCCGAAGTCGCACGTGGCGCTGCGGGTGCTGGCCAAGGGCCGCCGGCTGCGCGGCACCCGGCTCGATCCGTTCGGGTACGCCCACGTCCGCAGGGTCGAACGCGCCCTGCTCGAGCACTACACCGCGACGATCGACCGTCTCGCTGCCGAATTGGACATCGAGAACTACGACCGTGCGGTGCAGGTCGCGGAGCTGGCGGACGCGGTCCGCGGCTACGAGGACGTCAAGCTGCGCTCCGTCGAGCAGTACCGCACACGCCTCGCCGGCCTGGGCATCGACACCGACTTCTGATGCCACCGCCTTCCGATGTCACCGCCTTCCGATGTCACCGTCTTCCGATGTCACCGCCTTTTGACGTCACCGAATCGTCTCTGTCCGAAAGGAATCCACTCGTGACCGCCACCCTTCTCGACCACGCGCCGGCCGGAGTCTTCGACCGTTCCCGTCGCCTGTCCGACCGCCCGCACGAGCAGGTCGTCTTCTGTCAGGACGCCGCCACCGGCCTGCGCGCGATCGTCGCGATCCACTCCACCGCGCTCGGCCCCGCCCTCGGCGGCACCCGTTTCTACCCCTACGCCGACGAGGCCACCGCGCTCGAGGACGTGCTGCGCCTGTCGTGGGGCATGACCTACAAGGCCGCGGTCGCCGGGGTGAACCTCGGCGGCGGCAAGGCCGTCATCCTCGGTGACCCGGTCACGGACAAGAGCGACGCGCTGCTCGCCGCGTACGGGCGGTTCGTCGAGTCCCTCGGCGGTCGCTACGTCACGGCCGCCGACGTCGGCACCGCCGCCGGTGATCTGGACGTCGTCGGCCGGCACACCCGGCACGCGGTCGGACGCACCACCGCAGCCGGCGGATCCGGGGACAGCTCGCCGCTCACCGCGCTCGGAGTGTTCCGTGCGATGCGGGCCGGCGCCGAACATGTCTGGGGCACAGCATCTCTGGACGGACGCACCGTCGGTGTCGAGGGGCTCGGGAAGGTGGGCTACGAGCTGGTGCGGCTGCTCGTCGCCGACGGGGCCGACGTGATGGTCGCCGACGTGAACCCCGGGGCCGTGGCCCGGGTGGCCGCCGACTTCCCCGTCCGCATCGCGAGCAGCGTGGTCGACGCCCCGGTGGACGTGTACGCACCGTGTGCGCTCGGTGGGACGCTCACCACGTCGACCGGCAGCGCGCTCGGGGCGCGGCTGGTGTGCGGTGCCGCGAACAATCAGCTCGCCCGCCCCGAGGTCGAGGATCTGCTCCGCGACCGGGGCATCACCTGGGTGCCGGACTATGTCGCCAACGCCGGCGGCCTGATCCAGGTCGCCGGTGAGGTCGACGGCTCCGACCCGAGCGTCGTCCGGTCCAGGGTGGACGCAATCTTCGACCGCACCGCCGAGATCTTCGCGATGTCGCGAACCCTGGGCATCGGGCCCGGCGCGGCGGCGAACCGGCTCGCCGAGCAGCGCATCGACGCGGCCTGACGGACGCGGGCGGCGTACCGTCCCGGCCGGTCGCACGGCGAACAGGGGAGGCACCACGGTGCCTCCCCTCTCGCTCGTGCACCGGGTGCGGGCGCGACCCGGAAGCGGTTGTCCCCGAGCGCCGGTGGGCCGAACGGCCACGTCCCTCAGCGACGGTCGCTCGTCGGCACGGAGCGCCCGTGCCCGGAGTCGCGGGTGAGATGTTCGAGCAGGGGCTGCGTCCGGTACGCCACGGGCGTCGTCAGGGCCAGCGTGGTGGTGGTGTGGGCGACGCCCTCGATCGCGTGGATGCGTTCGAGTTGCAGGAGCAGGTCCTCCTGCGACTGTGCCGCCATCCGGATCAGCAAGTCCTCCCGGCCCGTCGTCGCGTGCACCTCGAGTACTTCGGGGAATCGTTCGAGCTCCGCGATGACGTGCCCCATCCGCGCCTGCACGAGTTCCGCGCCGATGAACGCCTGCAGCGGCAGGCCGAGCTTCGGCAGATCGACCACCGGGCGATATCCCGTCACGGCGCCCGACTCCTCGAGCTTCCGGATCCGCGACTGGACGGTGTTGCGGGCGACGCCGAGCTTCGCTGCCAGATCGACTATGCCGGCTCGCGGGTTGTGGGTGAGCTCGGCGAGGAGAGCCGCGTCGAGCCGATCGAAACTGAGCACGGTGACATCCTTTCAGTTGTGATGGGCGTCACATTTGAGCATCGTGCGTAGCTGTTGCCGAAGATGTTGACACGAAAAGTGACAGTGCCATGATTGCTGCACTGAATTGCTCACGCAATCCCTCTCTGCGGCACCACAATGCGTCGCCCATGAGGGCCGTGCCCCCGGTCGCCCACGAGGTCCGGCGGGCCCCCATCCCATCCCGAGGAGCACACCATGCCCGGAGTCGGCATCTGGCGCACCAAGTCCGTCGAACAGTCCATCGCGGACACCGACGAACCCGGTTCGCGGTTGCGGCGGCAGCTGACCGCCAAGGACCTGACCGTATTCGGCGTCGCCGTGGTGATCGGCGCCGGCATCTTCACCCTCACCGCGCGCACCGCGGGCAACGTCGCGGGCCCGTCGATCTCGCTGGCCTTCGTGCTCGCCGCGATCACGTGCGGCCTCGCGGCCCTGTGCTACGCGGAGTTCGCGTCGACCGTCCCCGTCGCCGGAAGCGCCTACACCTTCTCGTACGCGACCTTCGGTGAGTTCGCCGCCTGGATCATCGGCTGGGACCTCATCCTCGAGTTCGCGCTCGCCTCCGCCGTCGTCGCCAAGGGCTGGTCGCTGTATCTCGGCGGCATGCTCGGCGGCACCGCACACACCACGATGCACCTCGGGCCGCTCGCGGTCGACTGGGGCGCGTTGCTCATCGTCGGCGCGATCACGGTCGTGCTCGCCGTCGGCACCAAGATGTCCTCGCGTGTGTCGGCCGTCGTCACCGCCGTCAAGGTCGCCGTCGTCGTGCTGGTCATCGCGGTCGGCGTCTTCTACATCGACAAGAGCAACTACTCGCCCTACATTCCGCCGGCGGAGGGCGCGCAGGGCACCGCGAGCGGCGTGCACCAGTCGCTGTTCTCGGCGCTCACCGGGGCCGACGGCAGCAGTTACGGGTGGTACGGCCTGCTCGCCGCCGCGAGCCTGGTGTTCTTCGCCTTCATCGGCTTCGACGTGGTCGCCACCACCGCGGAGGAGACGAAGAACCCGCAGAAGTCGCTGCCGCGCGGCATCTTCGCCTCGCTCGCCATCGTCACGGTCCTCTACGTCGGCGTGACGCTGGTGCTGACCGGCATGGTGAAGTACACCGACCTGCGGACGGGCAGCGCACTCGTCGGCGACGGCAGTGCCACCCTGGCCACCGCGTTCGAGGCTCACGGCATCACGTGGGCGCAGACGGCGATCAACATCGGCGGCCTCGCCGGCCTCACCACCGTCGTGATGGTGATGATGCTCGGCCAGACCCGCGTGCTGTTCGCGATGTCCCGGGACGGGCTGATGCCGCGGCGGCTGGCCACGACGGGCCGCAAGGGCACCCCGGTACGCATCACCCTGCTGGTCGGCAGCATCGTTGCCGTCCTCGCCGCGGTGTTCCCGATGGGTGTGCTCGAGGAGATGGTCAACATCGGCACCCTGTTCGCCTTCGTGCTGGTGTGCATCGGTGTGATGGTGCTCCGCCGCACCCGCCCCGACCTGCCGCGTGGGTTCCGGGTTCCGCTCGTGCCCCTGGTGCCGATTCTCGCGGTCCTCGCGTGCGGCTGGCTGATGCTCAACCTGTCCGTCGAGACGTGGCTGCGGTTCGGGGCCTGGATGGCCCTGGGCGTGGTGGTCTACGCCGTCTACGGCCGCCGCACGTCGGTGCTCGGGCAGCGACTCCGGGCCGAGGCGGCCCGGCGGGCCGAGGCCTCGCACGCCGCCCGCGAGCCCCAGCCGGTGTAGCGCGGCCCACGGACCCGGCCCCGCGGCGACCGCTGCGGGGCCGCGACCGTGCGACGGGTCGACGCCCCGGCGGCCACCCCGGGGCCCGCCCGGCCGGGCGGATCCCGTCACCTGGTCGCGGTCGTCAGCGGGGGAGGTCGCGCTGTGCGAGGATCGCGGGTCCCATCCAGCGTCGGAGGTATCGCCGCAGGTCGTCGTCGCTCCGCGGGGGATCGTCGGGGGAGACGAAGAAGGACTGCATCGTGCGCAGCACGTACTCGACGAGCTCGCGCAGGGCCACCTCGTCGTATCCGTAGCGCGCCCAATCGACGTCGAAGCGCTCGATCATCGTCATCCCGAATTCCTGCGCCTCGTCGGACGTGAGGCCGTCGGGACGGACGTTCGAATACGTGCCGGTGAGCAGGAGGCCCAGATGTGGCGTGCGCCGAACCTCGGAGAGGGTGTAGACGACGCCTTCCGTCATCGCGTCCACGGGGTCCGCGAGGCCGTCGATGTGCCGGGCGAGGCGATCGAGGAATCCGTCGACCGACGCGATCGCCGCGGCCCGCATCAGCGCATCCGCGCTGGGGAAGTAGCGGTAGACCGTCTGGCGGATGACACCCAGCGATTCCGCGACCTCGGCCAGGCTGATGACGGAACCCGTCCGGCCGATCAGATCGACTGCGGCGGAAACGATTCGGCGAGACGCTTCGTCGTCGTTCTCCGGGGGGCTGCCGCCCCAACCGCGTCGTCGTGCCACTGCTCGCTTCCTCGGATCGGGCCGCATCGGGACCGGCGGATCCCCCTCGGCGGGGTCCTGTCGACCGTCCGCTCGAACGACCGACGGTAGCACGGGGGCGGATCCTCGCCCGCGCCACCGACCGTGTAACGCGTTCTCATCATACGTAGGCTGCGTTATATGTATGATCGCTGCGCCGGGGCTTCGGAGCCGTCGCGGGGCCGCCGGACCAGCCCATTCCCGCAAGACGAGGTGCAACGCCCGTGACCGACCTGCAGATCCGAAAAATGAACTTCGCGTTCGAGGAAGACGACGTGCCGTTCCTGTGGAACGAGGAGAACCCGGCCTTCTCGAGCATGGCGAACGCGGTCTCGTTCCTGGCGATCGGCTTCGAGAAGATGATCGTGAAGATGATCCTCCAAGCCAAGCCGCTGATCACCGACCCCGACGTCGCCGCGGAGGCGGACGCGTTCATGCGTCAGGAAGGCCAGCACTCGACCGCACACCGGCAGCATGTCAAGGCCCTGATCGTGCGGTACCCCGGGCTC
This sequence comes from Rhodococcus sp. P14, assembly GCF_000256505.1. Classification (NCBI taxonomy): domain Bacteria; kingdom Bacillati; phylum Actinomycetota; class Actinomycetes; order Mycobacteriales; family Nocardiaceae; genus Rhodococcus; species Rhodococcus sp. P14. The sequence continues at coordinate 17,813 of NZ_AJFC01000181.1, forward strand.
CGGGAAACCCTCGACGCCGTCATCGGGGAATTCGACCGGCTCACCGCACAGACGTCGCTGAACTACCGGCTCGCCTACACCGCAGATCTCGAAGCAACCTTCACGCCGGTGTTCAAGTTGATGCTCGACAACGAGGCCACCCTGTTCCGGCCCGGCGACGACCGGGTGGCGTCGCTGTTCATCTGGCACTTCGTCGAGGAGGTCGAACACCGGAGTTCGGCGCTCGTCGTCTTCGACTCCGTCGTCGGCTCCGACATCTACCGGATGCGCGTGGCCCCCTCGGTCTTCCGTCATGTGCTGCACGTCATCCGGCTCGCCTGCCAGGGCTTCAACGACCATGTTCCGTTGGAGGATCGCAGGATCGACGCGCTGTCGATGTTCGCGTCGTACCGGCGCGCCCAGCGCCTGCGCAGGTGGTTGCCCCTCCTGCGCGCGCAGGACCACGGCCCGATGCCACGCGCCTTCGACGATCTGCCGCTCGCCGAGCAACTCGTCGCGCTGGCGGGAGTGGTGCGCAGCCAGTTGCCGAAGCACGATCCGACCCACGAGAAGTTGCCGGCACTCGCGGACGTGTGGTTCCGGCGCTACGAGGACGGCTACGACGTCACGCGCTGGTACACCGCCGACGCGGTCGCATCGTAGGGAGCCGCCTCGATGACCGACCTGTGCTCACCCACCTTCGCCGAACTCGCCGCGTCCCTGGGCTTCTCGTGCCAGGAGGCCGGTGGCCTCGTCGAGGTCCGCAACCCCTCGGCCCTGGAGAACTGGACCCTGCCCGTTCTCGAGGTCACCATCGTGCTCGGCGCGGTGCTCGCGCTCGTGCTCGCCGTCGTGCGCCTGCGCCGCCACGGCGACCCCACCACTCTGGTGCTCTGGTTCGGTGCCACCGCCTACCTGTTCGTCATCGAACCTCCGCTGTACTTCCCGGCTGCCTTCGGCATCGAGGAGCACGTGGACACGATGTTCGCCCACAACGTGTTCACCGTGGAATTCCTGTGGGGCCGGCTCCCGCTGTACATCGTCGCGATCTACCCGCTGATGGCCACGCTGGCGTTCGAGATCGTCAGAATGCTGGGGGTGTTCCGCCGCCACGGAGTTCTCGTCGGGGCCGTGTGCGTGGGATTCGTGCACCACGCGTTCTACGAGATCTTCGACCATCTCGGACCCCAGGTGCGCTGGTGGCACTGGGCGGTGACGAATCCGATCAACCAACCCCTGTTCGATGCGGTCCCGCTCCCGAGCGTGGTGGTGTTCGCCGCGCTCTGGCCGATGTCGCTGGCGCTGTGCGTGCAGTTCTTCGTCGGTCGCCACGTCGACCGCGGCCGACACTTCTCCGGTCTCGAGCTGGTGTGGCGCACCGTCGTGATCGGCCTGCTGGCGTCACTGGGCACGTTCGTTCTCCCGCTCCCGGCGACCGTCCTGGGCATGGGCAGTACCACGGTCCGGGCGGTGGTCTACGCGGTGGAACTGGCCGTCGTCACCGTCGTCGGGGTCGTGGTGCTCGTTCGCCGCTGGGTGTGCCTGCGACGGGGCGAGCCGGCGGTTCCCGCGTACACGAACCGATTCGTCCAGGTCTACAGCGTGGTGTATCTCGTCGTCATGGCGTTCCTGTGGGTCACCGCGCTGCCGGAGTTCTTCCGTGCCGTCGACGGCGTGACGAGCACCGGCGACCCGGTGGGCAACCTGTGGTACGCGCTGGCGTGCTTCGTCGTCGCGGCACTGTGCGTGGCCGCCACGCTCACCGTGCCGCAGGGCACGAGCGACACCACGCCCGCCCACGCGCGGGCGCCTGCCGCATAGCGGATCCGCGTACCCCGCAGGTACGAGGGGCCGCAGACACGAGTCCACCCGCCTCGCGGAACGCAAGGCGGGTGGACTCGTGACGAACGACGTGCGGAATCGACTCAGCAGTCGTAGTACAGCTGGAACTCGTACGGGTGCGGCCGCAGGTTGACCGGGGCGATCTCCTGCTCGCGCTTGAGCGAGATCCAGGTCTCGATCAGGTCGGAGGTGAACACGCCGCCCTCGGTGAGGTACTCGTGGTCGCGCTCGAGGTTGTCGATCACGGTCGCGAGGCTGGTCGGGGCCTGCGGGATGTTCCGGGCCTCCTCCGGCGGGAGCTCGTAGAGGTCCTTGTCGACCGGCGCCATCGGCTCGATCTTGTTCTTGATGCCGTCCAGACCGGCGAGCATCTGCGCCGCGAACGACAGGTACGGGTTGCCCGAGGCGTCCGGCGCGCGGAACTCGAGGCGCTTGGCCTTCGGGTTGTTGCCGGTGATCGGGATGCGGACCGCGGCGGAGCGGTTGCGCTGGCTGTAGACCAGGTTGATCGGGGCCTCGTAGCCGGGCACGAGGCGGTGGTACGAGTTGATCGTGGGGTTGGTGAACGCCAGCAGCGACGGCGCGTGGTGCAGGATGCCGCCGATGTACCAGCGCGCGAGGTCCGACAGGCCCGCGTAACCGGCCTCGTCGTGGAACAGCGGCTTGCCTTCCTTCCACAGCGACTGGTGCACGTGCATGCCCGAGCCGTTGTCGCCGAACAGCGGCTTCGGCATGAAGGTCACCGACTTGCCGTGCTTCCACGCGGTGTTCTTGACGATGTACTTGAACAGCTGCAGGTCGTCGGCCGCGCCGAGCAGGGTGTTGAACTTGTAGTTGATCTCGGCCTGACCGGCGGTACCGACCTCGTGGTGGCCGCGCTCGAGTTCGAAGCCGGCGTTCTGCAGGTTGGTGGAGATCTCGTCGCGCAGGTCCACATAGTGGTCGTACGGCGCGACGGGGAAGTAGCCGCCCTTGGGGCGGACCTTGTAGCCGAGGTTCGGCGAGCCGTCGGCGTTGGCCTCGACGCCGGTGTTCCACGCGCCGGAGACCGAGTCGATCTCGTAGAACGCGCCGTTCATCTGCGAGTCGTAGCGGATCGAGTCGAAGATGTAGAACTCGGCCTCGGCACCGAAGAACGCGGTGTCGGCGATGCCGGTGCTGGCCAGGTACTCCTCGGCCTTACGGGCGACGTTGCGCGGGTCGCGGCTGTAGGACTCGCGAGTGAACGGGTCGTGGACGAAGAAGTTGACGTTGAGCGTCTTGGCGGCGCGGAAGGGGTCGATGCGCGCGGTGGTCACGTCCGGCAGCAGCATCATGTCCGACTCGTGGATGGACTGGAAGCCGCGGACGGAGGAACCGTCGAACGCCAGGCCGTCCTCGAACACGTCCTTGGTGAACGCAGCCGCGGGGATCGAGAAGTGCTGCTGGATGCCGGGGAGGTCGCTGAACCGGACATCGACGTACTCGACGTTTTCGTCCTCGATGTACTTGATGACCTCTTCGGCCGAGGTGAACGCCACGCTTGTGCTCCTTCAGTCAATGCGCGCCATGGGGATGGGGCGTCTGCGTCGGATACAGACCGTATTGAGCTGGTGTTGCCCGACCATCAATCCCATGTTTCACCGATGTTACAGCTCGTCTTCCGGTGTCGTGAGGACTGCATTTGTGGTAGAAGTCACCGGCGGGCACGTGGGTCGGGCCGGTCCGTCCGTTGCACCCTATCCTGGACACCATGGCACGCATGACCGGCAGCTGGCTCTCCGGACCCGCTGCGGCGATCCCCAAGGGGCAGGATAAGGCCCAGGACTACCGCGGGCAGCTGCTCGGACTACCCGCGAGCGGGCGCGGTGCGCTCGCCGGTACCGGCCGGCGCGCGAGCGCGCTGGCGATCGACTGGCTCACCTCCGTCGGCATCGCAACCGCGATCGTGGGGGAGCGGCCCTTCGAGAATCCCCAGCTGTCCACCTACACCCTGCTCGTGTGGTTCGTGGTCGGGGTGCTCACGGTGACGCTGTTCTCGTTCACGCCGGGCCAGTATCTGGTCGGCCTGCAGGTCGCCCGGGTCGACGCGCCGGTGCGGGTGGGACTGATTCGCGCCCTGGCGCGGCAGCTGCTGCTCGTGTTCATCGCGCCGGCCGTCGTCACCGACGTCGACGGCCGCGGCCTGCAGGACCGGGCGACCGGCACGGCGCTCGTGCGGTCCCGCTGACGCGTCCGTCCCCGAAACGTCGAACGGGAGCCTGCACCGGGTAGGTGCAGGCTCCCGTCGTCGGGACGGACCTCAGCGCCGGCGCATGGTGCGCTGCACGCTGCGCATCTTCGCACCGGCGGGCATCGGACCCTTCGGGAGCGCGGCGCCGGACTTCTTCGTGCTCAGGGCGGCCAGCCGGCCCTCGATCGCGTCCATCCGCTTGGTGTCGATGTTGCGCGGCAGTTTCGACAGGTGCTTCTGCAGCTGTGACAGCGGGACCTGACCCTCGTCGTTGCCGACCACGATGTCGTAGATCGGCGTGTCGCCCACGAGGCGCGCGACTCGCTTCTTCTCCTGTGCGAGAAGGGCTTTCACGCGCTGCGGGGCTCCCTCGGCCACCAGGATCACGCCCGGGCGGCCGATGACGCGGTGCACGGCGTCGAGTTGCGTGGTGCCGGCCACCGCATGCGTGACGCGCCAGGAGCCCTGCAGGTTGTCCAGCGCCCACGCCGCCGCACCGGCCTGGCCCTCGGCCTTGCCGTACACCGTCTTCTGCACCCGGCGACCGAAGATGACGAACGCGAGCAGCACGCCCACGAGCAGGCCGACCGGCAGAAGGAACCACTCGATACCGAAGATCAGCCCGATCAGGAAGAACACCAGGGTGGAGACGACGATCGCACCGATCATCCACGGCAGCAGCAGCTTGTCTTCCTTGCGCTGCAGCTGGAACGCCTGCCAGAGCTGGGTTCGCCGCTCCTTCGACGCCTGCTTGCGCGCGGCCTTCGCTGCGGCCTTCGCTTCCTTGTCGGGTTTGCTGCCTCTCGCCATAGCACCCAGGATACTTTCCCCGCGGTGTCCTTCTCGCCACCGCGGGTCCGGTGCGGCTACGAGGTCAGACGCGCCAGCACGGAGCTGGCTTCCTGGGCCGCCGTGCCCCCCTCGGCCAGGTGCGCCTGTGCGGCGGGCAGCTCGCGGCCGTGGTGTGCCATCGCCTGCGCGTACAGGCGCCCCGCGCGGTACGACGACCGGACCAGCGGCCCGGCCATCACGCCGGCGAATCCGATCTCCTCGGCGGTCTTCGAGTGCGCCACGAACTCCTCGGGCTTGACCCAGCGCTCGACGGGATGGTGCCGCGGCGACGGGCGCAGGTACTGGGTGATGGTGACGATGTCGCAGCCGGCGGCGTGCAGGTCGTGCAGCGCCTCGGTGACCTCCTCCGGCGTCTCGCCCATGCCGAGGATCAGATTGGACTTGGTCACCAGCCCGAACTCGCGGGCCCCGGTGATCACGTCCAGCGACCGCTGGTAGCGGAACGCCGGGCGGATGCGCTTGAAGATCCGGGGCACGGTCTCGACATTGTGCGCGAGCACCTCGGGACGTGATTCGAAGACCTCGGTGAGCAGCTCCGGCTTGCCGTTGAAGTCGGGGATGAGATTCTCGACGCCGGTGCCCGGGTTGAGCTCGTGGATCTGCCGCACGGTCTCGGCGTAGAGCCACGCACCGCCGTCGGGCAGGTCGTCGCGGGCGACACCGGTGATCGTGGAGTACCGCAGGCCCATGGCCTGCACGGACTCGGCGACCCGGCGCGGCTCGTCGCGGTCGAGCTCGGCGGGCTTACCGGTGTCGATCTGACAGAAATCGCATCGACGGGTGCACTGCTCGCCACCGATGAGGAACGTCGCCTCCCGATCCTCCCAGCATTCGTAGATGTTGGGACAACCGGCCTCCTCGCAGACCGTGTGCAGGCCTTCGCGCCGCACCAGTCCCTTCAGCTCGGAGTACTCCGGGCCCATCTTCGCCCGGGTCCTGATCCAGTTCGGCTTACGTTCGATCGGCGTCTGTGCGTTTCGGGTCTCGATCCGCAGCAGCTTGCGTCCTTCTGGGGCCACAGTCACGGACCCGATCCTACGCCCGACGGTACGGACCGGGCTCACCCCGGGGCGGGCCCCCGGAGGCGCCGCTCAGCCGTACCGCACCGTGGTGAACTCCGGGCGCGGGGTCTGCGGCGGCTCGGCACCGACAGCCTGTTCGAACGTCACCCGTTCGATGTCGTGGTCCGTCACCGGCAGGCGCCCGTCGAGCGCGTCGATCACCGCCCCCGTCACCGCCGGCATCACCTCGGCGACGGTGACGTCCCGGCCGAGCTCACCGGTGAGCGAGGTGACGCCCGCGTCGCGGATGCCGCACGGCACGATCGAGTCGAACGCGTCCAGGGTGGCGTCGCAGTTGAGGGAGAACCCGTGCATCGTCACCCCGCGCTGCACCCGCACCCCGATCGCGGCGACCTTGCGCTCGGGCAGCCAGTGCCCGTCGCGCAGCTCGGCCGGCAGCCACACCCCCGAGCGGCCCTCCACGCGGCCGCACGTGAGCCCGAGGTCGGTACAGACCTCGATCAGTGCCTGCTCGAGACGTCGCACGTAGCCGACGACGTCGATGGGTTCACCGAGCCGGATGATCGGGTAGCCCACCAGCTGTCCGGGTCCGTGCCAGGTGATCTTGCCGCCGCGGTCGACGTCGATCACCGGCGTGCCGTCCGTGGGGCGGTCCTCCGGGTCGGTGCGCTTGCCGGCGGTGTACACGGGCGGATGTTCGAGCAGCAGCAGGGTGTCGACACCGCGGCCCTCGGCCCGGTCGGCGGCGATCTCCCGTTGCCGCTCCCACGCTTCCAGATAACCGATCAGCCCCAGATGCGCCACCGCGACGGGTTCGGAATCGAAACGGGCGGAGGAAGATGCGCTGCTCATAGTCCCCGACCCTACGCCGTCGGGGAGCCGTCGCGAAGAGGTGGCTTCAGGTTCCGAGCGCGTGTGCCAGGGCGGCTCCGATCGTCGGATACCGGAACTCGAAGCCCGCCGACTCGAGCACCGCCGGCAACGCGCGCTGCCCGGTGAGCACCAGGGCGTGCGCCATCTCCCCGACGACCGCGCCGACCACGAATCCGGGCGTCGTCCACGGCGCCGGGCGGTGCACCGAATGCGCCAGCGCCTCCGTGAACCGGGCGTTGGTCACGGGAGCGGGGCCGGTGACGTCGACCGGACCGGCGATATCGCCGCGGCCGAGGACGAAGCCCAGCGCCGCCACCACGTCCTCGAGCGCCACCCACGACATGTACTGCCGGCCGTCACCGAGCCGGGAACCGAGGCCGAGCCGGAAGAGCGGATGGAGGCGGCGCAGGATGCCGCCGTGCGGGCTGAGAACGATCCCGACGCGGAGGACGATCGTGCGCACCCCGGCGACGCGTGCGGGCGCGGTGGCGGCCTCCCAGTCGCGGCACAGGTCCGCGACGAACCCCCGCCCGGCGGGGCTGCGTTCGTCCACCACGTCCTCGCCGGTGTTCCCGTAGACGCCGACGGCGCCCGCATTGACCAGCGTCGGAACCCCGGCGGAGGCGGCGGCGGTGGCGAGGACGTCGGTCGGGACGATCCGGCTGTCGCGCAGTTCCTGCTTGACCGCGCCGGACCAGCGACGCTCGTCCATTCTCGAGCCGCACAGATTCACCACGGCGTCGACGCGGTCGAGCGCCGCGGGATCGACCCGGCCCGTCGGCGGGTCCCAGAACCATTCGTCCGGCGCTGCCGGCGGACGGCGGACGAGGCGACGCACCTCGTGCTCGTGCGCTCGCAACCATGCCACCGAGGCCGTTCCGATCAGCCCCGACGAGCCCGCCACGAGGATGCGCATGCCGGTGATTGTCCCGCATTCGCAGAGGCCGGGACGCGGAAGCGGGGGCCTCGTCGGTGTGACGATGCCCCCGCTTCCCGGTCCGGTGAGTGCCGGGCTACACCCGGTGGATCACAAGCCCAGATCGGCGTCGAACGCCGCTTCCTCGAGACGGTGCTTGATCGTGGTGAGGAACCGGCCCGCGTCCGCACCGTCGATCAGCCGGTGGTCGTAGGTCAGCGGCAGGTAGCACATCGACCGGACACCGATCGACTCGTTGCCCACCTCGTCGGTGACGACCACCGGTCGCTTGACGATTGCGCCGGTGCCCAGCATCGCCGCCTGCGGCGGCACCAGGATCGGCGTGTCGAACAGGGCGCCCTGGCTGCCGATGTTCGTGATCGTGAAGGTGCCGCCGGCCAGCTCGTCCGGCTTCAGGCCACCGCTGCGCGCCCGCTTGGCGATGTCCGCGATCGCGCGGGCCAGGCCGGCCAGCGACAGGTCGCCGGCGTTGTGGATCACCGGGGAGAGCAGACCCTGCTCGGTGTCCACGGCGATGCCGAGGTGCTCGGCGGCGTGGTAGGTGATCTCCTTCTTGTCCTCGTCGTAGGAGGCGTTGATGTTCGGATGCGCCTTGAGGGCCTCGACGACGGCCTTTGCGAAGAAGGGCAGGAAGGTGAGGTTGACGCCCTCACGTTCGGCGAAGGTCGCCTTCGCCTGCGACCGCAGATGCGCGATCTTGGTGACATCGACCTCGAAGGTCTGGGTGAGCTGTGCGGTGGTCTGCAGGGACTCGCGCGTCTTGATCGCGGTGATCTGGCGGATCCGGTTGACCTTCTGCGTGGTGCCGCGCAGGTGGGCGAGCTCGGGCCGGACGCCGGCGGTCGTGGCCGGAGCGGCGGCCGGAGCCTTGGCGGCGGGAGCCTTCGGGGCCTCGGCAGCGGGGGCCTTCGCGGCCTCGGCGGCGGCGAGCACGTCCTGCTTGCGGATGCGTCCGCCGACTCCGGTGCCGGACACCTTCGACAGGTCGACGTCGTGCTCGGCGGCGAGCTTGCGGACGAGGGGCGTGACATACGGCGTGGCGCCACCCGGGGTCTCCGCGGCAGCGGGCGCCGGGGCGGGCGCCGGAGCGGCCTGCTTCGCGGGCTCCGGGGCGGGCTGCTTCGCGGGCTCGGGGGCCGCCTGCTTCGCCGGCTCGGGCTCGGGCTCGGGCTTCGGTTCCGGCTTCGGTTCGGGCTTCGACGGCGCCGCGGCCGGGGTTCCCGACCCGATCACCGCGAGCTGTCCGCCGACCTCGACGGTCTCGTCCTCGTCGGCGTTGATTTCGAGGAGCACACCGGCCACGGGGGACGGGATCTCCGTGTCGACCTTGTCCGTGGACACCTCGAGCAGGGGCTCGTCTACCGCGACCTCGTCTCCGACAGACTTCAGCCACCGGGTGACGGTGCCTTCGGTCACGGACTCACCGAGCGCCGGCATGGTGACCGGGGTGCCTTCGGCGGAGCCGGTGTCGGAACCGGACGAAGCCGGCGCCGGCTCGGGTTCCGGCTCGGGCTCGGGTTCGGGCTCGGGGGTGGACTGCTCCTCGGGCGCCGCCTCCTCCGACGGGGCGGCAGTGGGAGCGGTCGACGATCCTCCGTCGTCGGCGGAGTCACCGATCACCGCCAGCTCACCGCCGATCTCGATCGTCTCGTCCTCCTGGGCGACGATCTTCACCAGCACACCGGCCGCGGGCGAGGGGATCTCGGTGTCGACCTTGTCCGTGGAAACTTCGAGCAGCGGCTCGTCGACTTCGACCGTGTCTCCTTCCTGCTTGAGCCATCGCGTGACAGTTCCCTCGGTGACGCTCTCACCAAGCGCTGGCATCTGGACGGAGAAGGCCATGTCTGTTGACTCCTCGACGGTTGTATTCGGGTGTGTTGAGTTGTGCCGACCGATGGTCGCGGACCATTGTGTGGTCGCTGACCATTGTGCTCGAGGCCACGGTCTCGTGCGGTGTCTTGCGGTGTTCGGTTGAGACCACACCCGATGCCGGGTATGACCTCGACCATCCTTGCACTGATCCCTCGGCGGCGTTCGACGAGGGTTGGGTCGCGTGCGCCCGCGCGTCCCCGCAACCCGGCAGGGACGCGCGGGACGGATCACCCGTTGTTCGCGATGTCCTCGATGACGGCGATGAGGGTGCGCACCGGGACGCCGGTGCCGCCCTTGCCGACATAGCCGAACGGGCTCCCGGTGTTGAAGGCCGGCCCGGCGATGTCGATGTGGGCCCACTGCACACCCTCGGCGACGAACTCCTGCAGGTACAGGCCGGCGGCGAGCATCCCGCCCCAGCGATGCGGCGTGACGTTGGCCAGGTCGGCGACCCGGGACTTCAGGTCCGCGCGCAGTTCGGCCGGCAGCGGCATCGCCCACCCGTTCTCCCCCACCTCCTGCGAGAGCCGGGCGACGCGGTCCCGGAACTCGTCGGTGCCCATGACGCCGGGCGTCCGCGTCCCCAGCGCGACCATCTGCGCGCCGGTGAGCGTCGCGGTGTCGATCAGGTAGTCGGGCTCGTCCTCGCAGGCGCGGACGATGGCGTCGGCCAGGATGAGACGGCCCTCGGCGTCCGTGTTGATCACCTCGACGGTGGTGCCGCCGTACTGGGTCAGCACGTCGCCGGGTCGCTGTGCCGTCGCGGACGGCATGTTCTCGGCCATCGGTACCGTCGCGGTCACGTCCGCCGCCACGCCGAGCTTCGCGGCGAGCACGACCGTCGCGACCACCGCCGCCGCACCCCCCATGTCGGACGTCATGTTCTCCATCCCGGCGGCCGGCTTGATGGAGATGCCGCCGGTGTCGAACGTGATGCCCTTGCCGACGAGCGCGACCTTCGGAGCCTTCCGCTTCTTCGCCGAGTAGCTCAGGCGCACGAGCCGCGGCGGACGCGACGATCCCTTGCCGACCCCGACGATGCCGCCGTAACCCTGCTGCTCGAGCGCCTTCTCGTCCAGCACCTCGACCTTCAACCCGGCGGCGGTGCCGAGCGCCTTCGCGCGCTCGGCGAACTCGGCCGGGAACAGGTGACTCGGCGGGGTGTCGACGAACCGGCGGGCGGTGGCGACCGCCTCGGCGACGGCGACCGACCGGGCCAGCTCCGCCTTGGCCTCTCGGGCGCGGGGCGACGAGACGAGCAGTTCGATCCGGGCCGGCGGCTGCGCGTCGCCGGCGTTCGACTTGGTGGTGCGGAACTCGGTGAACGTGTAGGCGCCGAGCGCGAAGCCCTCTGCGGTTGCGCCGAGATCCACGGCGGACAGGGTCGTCGCGACCACGGGGACGCCGGCGAGGGCGCGCGCCGCAGCGCCGGCGGAGCGGCGCACCTGCTCGGCGTCGAGCTTGTCGGCGGCGCCGAGCCCGACGGCAAGGACGCTGGTGACCGGCAGGGCGGCGGGCGCGGGGATCCGGGTGACCTCCTCGGCTCTGCCCTCGGCGCCGACGGACTGCAGGGCGTCGAGCAGTCCGCCGAGGACGTCCTCGTCCACCAGGCCGTCGCCGAGCAGGGCCTCGGGGCCGCCGTCGCCGGCGGTCAGCCCGACGACGAGGACGTCCGCGCGCTTGGACACGCTTCCGGCGAGAACGAGTTCGGGAAGGGTGGGCGAAAGGGCACTCACAGGCGTCTCCTAGGGGGGAAGGGGGTCGTGGCACCGATGCTAGTGATCTCGGGGGGTGGGATAGCGTGGGGCACATGAGCGACCAGCCACTGCTGCAGGGCCCGATCCACGCCGTCCACACCGAACTCGGAGCGACCTTCGCGGCCTTCGGTGGCTGGCAGATGCCCGTTTCGTACGCCGGTACCGTGGCCGAGCACACCGCCGTGCGCGAGAACGTCGGCCTGTTCGACGTCAGTCATCTGGGCAAGGCTCTCGTCGCCGGACCGGGCGCGGCGGACTATGTCGACGCCACCCTCACCAACGACCTGCGCAAGATCGGGCCGGGCAAGGCGCAGTACACCCTCTGCTGCACCGAGTCCGGCGGTGTCACCGACGACCTGATCGTCTACTACGTCTCCGACGAGGAACTGTTCCTCGTGCCGAACGCCGCGAACACCGCAGCGGTCGTCGAGGTCCTCGCCGCGCATGCCCCCGAAGGCGTGACGGTGACGAACCAGCACCGGGACTACGGTGTGTTCGCCGTGCAGGGACCGAACTCCGAGGCCGTCCTGCAGGGGCTGGGGCTGCCCACCGACCTGGGCTACATGAGCTTCGTGGACGCCCGGTGGAACGATCTGCCGGTACGGGTGTGCCGCACCGGATACACCGGTGAGCGCGGCTTCGAACTGGTGCCGCGGTGGGCCGACGCCGAGTCGCTGTTCCGTGCCCTGGCCGACGCCGTGCGTGCGGCCGGCGGTCACGCCGCCGGCCTCGGGGCTCGCGACACTCTGCGGACCGAGATGGGATACCCGTTGCACGGGCACGAACTGTCGGAGGCCATCTCGCCCCTGCAGGCTCGCTGCGGGTGGGCCGTGGGCTGGAGCAAGCCGGCCTTCCGCGGCCGCGCGGCGCTCGTCGCGGAGAAGGAGTCCGGTCCGGCGCGGCGACTGTGGGGCGTGCGGGCGCTCGACCGCGGGGTGCTGCGACCCGGCCTGAAGGTGTTGCGCGACGGAACTCCGGTGGGGGAGACGACGTCCGGCACGTTCTCCCCGACGTTGAAGGTCGGGATCGCGCTGGCGCTTCTCGAGACGGCGGGGGACCCGGCCGCCGGTGACGAGGTCACGGTCGACGTCCGTGGACGCGCCCTGCGCGCCCAGCTCGTCGCGCCTCCGTTCGTGCCCGACCACACCAAGTAGGACCGTGCGGGCGGTTCGATAGGATCAACGGTCATGACCGGTGTCCTCGAATTCGCCCATGTTCCGCACCCCTCGCCCGCTTCCGCGGAACGGCGCGGAGAAGTATTGGCGGATCCCGGTTTCGGCCGGTACTTCACCGATCACATGGTCACGATCGACTACACCGAGGGCCGCGGCTGGCACGACGCCACCGTCCAGCCGTACGGACCGATGCAGCTCGATCCGGCCGCGATGGTGCTGCACTACGGTCAGGCGATCTTCGAAGGTCTGAAGGTCTACCGTCAGCCCGACGGCAGCATCGCGGCCTTCCGCGTCTACTCCAACGCCGAGCGGATGCGCCGGTCCTCGCGGCGCCTGGCGATGGCCGAGCTGCCGGACGAATTGTTCGTCCGGTCCATCGCGGAGCTGGTCGACGCCGACCACGAATGGGTGCCGGCCGCCGGGGGTGAGGAGTCGCTGTATCTGCGGCCGTTCATGTTCTCCACCGAGGCGGGTCTCGGCGTGCGGCCCGCGAACCAGTACCGGTACGTGCTGATCGCCTCCCCGGCCGGCGCGTACTTCCCCCGCGGCGTCAAGCCGGTGAGCGTGTGGATCTCGCAGGAGTACGTGCGGGCCGCCCCGGGCGGCACCGGCGACGCCAAGTTCTCCGGCAACTACGCGGCGTCGCTGCTGGCGCAGGCGCAGGCCGTCGAGCAGGGGTGCGACCAGGTGGTGTGGCTCGACGCCGTCGAGCGCCGCTACATCGAGGAGATGGGCGGCATGAACCTGTGCTTCATCTTCGGTTCGGGCGCCGACGCGAAGCTGGTGACGCCGGAGCTGTCCGGCTCGTTGCTGCCCGGCATCACCCGGGACTCGCTGCTCACGCTGGCCAGGGAGGCCGGCCTCGAGGTGGAGGAGCGCAAGATCTCGGTTCAGGAGTGGGAGTCCGAGGTTGCCGACGGGCGGATCACCGAGGTCTTCGCGTGCGGGACCGCGGCGGTGATCACCCCGGTCGGCACCGTCAAGAGCCGTGACGGCGAGTTCACCGTCGGCGACGGCGAGCCCGGCAAGGTCACCATGGCGTTGCGTGACACCCTCACCGGGATCCAGCGCGGCACCTTCGCCGACACCCACGGCTGGCTGACGACGCTGCGCTGAGGCCGGCGGCCGTCGCTACCCGACGGCCGCGCTCAGCGCCGCCGCCACCACCGTCACCGTCGTCTCGAGGCCGGCTCCGAGCGCGTCGCCGTTGAGGCCGCCGAACCTGCGCACGCAGTGCCGCACCAGCAGCAGTGCGGCCACGAGCCCCACGGCGACCGTCGCCGGACCGGTCCACCAGGCGCCGGGCACGCACCAGGCGGCCGCGACAGCAGCGACGACGGCCCACAGGACGCCCACCCCCAGCGGCTGCGTCCCGGCGACCAGGGCACCGAACCCGCTGCCCGGTGCTGCGGCCACACCGCGGCGGCATGCGAGCACGACCGCGACCCGGCCGGCGGTGACCGCGAGGACCACGGCGAACCAGGATCGAGCGTCGGCGAGCGCCCCGAACGAGGCCGCCTGCGCTCCCAGCACGAGTACCAGGGTGGCCACCCCGAACGGCCCGGCGCCGCCCGACTTCATCACCTCACGTGCCCGCTCCGGCGGCCCGTAGCAGCCGAGCCCGTCGGCGGTGTCGCACAGGCCGTCGAGGTGCATGCCCCGCGTCGCGAGGCCCAGAAATCCCACCCCGATCAGGCCGGCGAGCAGGGGAGCGCAGCCGGCGGCGACGGCCGCCCAGAGCGCGCCCGCGGTGCCCAGGCCCAGCACGAGCCCGGCCACCGGTGCCGCGGCGATGGCCGCGCCCGCCGCGCTGCGATCGATGTGCCCCGGCCCCCGGATCGGCAGCACCGTGAGCCAGGACAGAGCGAGGGCGACGCCGCGCATCAGTCGCCGCGCGGCCCGGCGACCGGCGCGTCGTCCTCGTCGCGGGTGCTCACGCCGGCTTCGGCGAACGTCGCCATGTTCGTGAGCACCGCGACCGCACCGTGCAGGATCGGCAGCGCGGCAACCGCTCCCGAGCCCTCGCCGAGACGCATTCCCAGGTCGACGAGGGGGTCGAGGTTCAGGTGCCGCAAGGCCAGCGTATGGGCCGGTTCGGTGGAGCGGTGCCCGGCGACCCACCAGTCCCGGGCCCCGGGAGCCAGTTCCTCGGCGACGAGTGCGGCAGCGGTGACGACGACCCCGTCGAGCACGACCGGGGTCCGGCGCACCGACGCCTGCGCGAGGTAACCGGCCATCGCGGCGAGGTCGGCACCGCCGGCGGTGCGCAGCAGGGCCACCGGGTTGCGGGCGTGAGGCCGGGCGCGGCGCATCGCGTCGCGGATCGCGGCGACCTTGCGCATCCAGGCGGCGTCGTCGATCCCGGTGCCACGGCCCACCGCCGCGACGGGTTCGGTGCCGGTGAGGGTGGCGATCAGCGCCGTGGCAGGGGTGGTGTTCCCGATACCCATGTCGCCCGCGACGAGGAGGTCGGCTCCCGCGTCGACCTCCTCGTCGGCGACGGTTCGTCCGGCGGCGATCGCCTGCAGGGTCTCCTGCTCGGTGAGCGCGTCCTCCCGGTCGACGGCGCCGCTCGACCGGCGCACCTTGTGCGCGGAGACGGCCGGATCCGTGTCGCCGTCGACGGCCATGTCCACGACCCGGACCCCGGCGCCGGCGACCCCGGCGAGCACGTTGACCGCGGCGCCACCGGCGAGGAAGTTGGCGACCATCTGAGCGGTGACCTCGGGGGGGTACGCGGAGACGCCGCCGCGGGCTACCCCGTGATCACCGGCGAACACCACCACGCGGGGACGGGCGAACGGCCGGGGCGGGACCTGCCCCTGGCAGGACGCGACCCAGCAGCCCAGTTCCTCCAGCCGGCCGAGGGAACCGGCGGGCTTGGTGAGGTCGCGCTGTCGGCCTTCGGCGCGCCGGCGGATCTCCGGATCGGGCGCGACGACGGGCGGGAAGACGATGTCGGCGGAGAAAACGGATTCGCTGCTCACGGGGCACCTTTCACGAAGTCGCGGAGGCCGAAGCCACCGCTGGACGCTATCAACCCGCTCTGCGGCAGAAAATCGACGGTAGATGGCCTTGCTGCCACTGTCTCGGCCGGGTCGCCGGCGACAGACTGTCCGTCATGAGCCAGGTCGTCGTGATCGTCCTCGTGCTGGCCACGCTCTTCGCCGGGCTCGAGCTCGCGCGGGCCCGTTCCCGTCCCGCGCCGCGCTGGGTGACCCGGGCATGGCGGCGCTGTGACCATTTCCGGCCGCACGATCCGTCGCCCCACGGTGGCGACCCGTCGGCCGGCTGGGTGCGCACCACGATCGACGCGCGCCGGTCGCCGCAGCACTGACCGGTGTGCCGGTCGCCGCAGCACTGATCGGCGTGCCGGTCGCCGCAGCACTGACCGGCGTGCCGGTTGCCGCAGCACTCACCGGCGTGCCGGTGGGCTGCGGTCAGACGGCGTCGCCGGGGGAGACCCGGGGCAGCGGCGCCCGGAGCTTGCGTATCTGGGAGGCCCGCACGAACGCGTACCACCCGAGACCGAATCCGCCCTCGGTGGTGTCGGGGAAACGGGCCCGGACCTTCTTGTTCACGAGACGGCCGAGGTAGATCCCCTCGATCACCATGAGCACGATCATCGCGAACATCGCGAGCGTCACGTACTGCTGGACCACCGGACCGAGGAACATCGTCATGATGAGGATGAGCGCCATCGGCATGAACAGACCCACGAGGTTGCGGCGGCTGTCCACCAGATCGCGGACGTAGGCCCGCACGGGACCCTTGTCGCGGGGCAGCAGGTACTTCTCCTCGCCGGCGAGCATCCGGGTGCGGCGCTCGCCCGCGGCGGCGCGGCGCTCGGCGGCTCGAGCCTTGCGTTCGTCCTTGGAGAGGGACTGCTTGGCTGCCTTGCGGCGTGCCCGCGCCTCCTTGGCGGTCAACGGAGCCGGAGCGACGGGACCGCGCCGACGCGCTTCGGCCTCCCGGCGCTTCGGAGTGGGACGGCCCTTGCCGGTCGTCCCCTTGCCCCCCTCGGACTGCGGGGCGGCGACGGACTCGGACACACCGAGGTCCTCGTTGTCGGATTCGTCGGAACCGCCGCGGCGTAGCAACTTCACCCCTCCAGGCTATGGGAAAACCGGCCCGGCCGGGAAATCGCCCCCGGTCAGGCCCCCGCGCGGTCCGGTACCGCGCATGAGGAATAGATCCGCGCGCGGTACCGTTGAGGGAACCGGGTTTCACACGAAAGACGAGGGAGCGCCCATGACTGTGCAGGACGAGACCGCCACTCACGGCGTCACCATGACCGAGGCCGCCTCCGCCAAGGCGAAGGCACTGCTCGACCAGGAGGGCCGCGACGACCTCTCGCTGCGCATCGCCGTGCAGCCGGGTGGGTGTGCCGGCCTTCGCTACCAACTGTTCTTCGACGACCGGACGCTCGACGGTGATCTCACCCGTGACTTCGGTGGCGTCGTCCTCGCCGTCGACCGGATGAGCGCGCCCTACGTCGAAGGCGCGTCGATCGACTTCGTCGACACGATCGAGAAGCAGGGCTTCACGATCGACAACCCGAACGCCACCGGCTCCTGCGCCTGCGGCGATTCGTTCAACTGACGCAGGTCCCGTAGTGCGGCCCCGGCGCGATCTCGCGTCGGGGCCGCACTGCTGTCCGGTGGGTGCGGGTAGCGTGAGATCGATCCCAGTCCTCCGCTGAAAGGCCCAGCCACGTGACCATCGCCGTGACCGGTTCCATCGCCACCGACCACCTCATGCGTTTCCCCGGACGCTTCGCCGAGCAGCTCGTCGCAGACCAGCTCAGCCACATCTCGCTCAGCTTCCTGGTCGACGACCTGGTGGTCCGCCGTGGCGGTGTGGGCGGCAACATCGCCTACGCGATGGGCGTGCTCGGCGGGGCACCGGTGCTCGTCGGAGCGGTGGGCGCCGACTTCGCCGAGTACCGCGCGTGGCTCGAGGGCAACGGCGTCGACTGCAGCCCCGTGCACGTGTCGCAGACCGCGCACACCGCGCGTTTCGTGTGCACGACCGACGAGGCGATGGCCCAGATCGCGTCGTTCTATCCGGGCGCGATGTCCGAGGCGCGGGACATCTCCCTCGCCGGGGTGACCGGGGCGCACGGTGTCGACCTGGTCCTGATCGGCGCCAACGACCCGGAGGCGATGGCCCGGCACACCGACGAATGCCGGCAGCTCGGCGTGCCGTTCGCGGCCGACCCGTCTCAGCAACTCGCCCGCCTCAGCGGTGAGGAGGCTGCGCGGCTGATCGACGGCGCCGCCTACCTGTTCACCAACGAATACGAGTGGGGACTCCTGCAGCAGAAGACCGGCCTGACGGAGGAGCAGATCCGCGCCATGGTCGGGTTGCGGGTCACCACGCTCGGCGGTAACGGTGTCGAGATCGTCGAACGGGACGGCCGCCGGACGCACGTGGGCGTCGTGCCCGAGCGGGCCAAGGTGGACCCCACCGGCGTCGGCGACGCGTTCCGGGCGGGGTTCCTGCTGGGACACCGGGCGGGCCTCACCCTCGAACGCGCCGCCCAGCTCGGCTCGCTCGTCGCGGTTCTGGTGCTCGAGACGACCGGCACCCAGGAATGGACCTTCGACCGCCCCGACGCGGTCAAGCGGCTGACGGTCGCGTACGGGCAGGCGGCCGCGGACGAGATCGCCGCAATCCTGCCGTGACCGGCCGGTGTGCCTTTTGGGCGGTCCCCACCGCCCAAAAGGCACACCGGCCGCGGAGCGGCCCTACACCTCGACGGGGTACGCCGGCTCCTGGATCTCCGGCACGATGCGCTGCTCGACGAAGATGCCGTGCCAGATCATGAACACCAGCACCGTCCACAGCCGTCGGCTGTGATCGGTCCGGCCCTCGCGGTGCTCGTCGAGCATCCGGGCCACGGCCGCCTTGTCCAGCAGGTGCTCGGTGCCCGACTCGGCGATCACGTCGCGTGCCCAGTCGAACAGTTCGGGTCCGCGCAGCCAGTGCCGCAGCGGCACGGGGAAGCCGAGCTTCGCGCGGTGCAGCACGTGCGGCGGGACGATGCCCTCGAGGGCTCGTCGCAGCGCGTACTTGGTGGTGTTCTTCGTGATCTTCTGATCCAGCGGCACCTGTGAGGCGACGCGGAAGACCTCCGGGTCGAGGAACGGCACGCGCAGCTCCAGCGAATTCGCCATCGTCATCTTGTCGGCCTTGACGAGGATGTCGCCGCGCAGCCAGGTGAACAGGTCGAGATGCTGCATCCGCGCGACAGGATCCCACCCGGCCGAGCGGGCGTAGATCGGCGCGGTGACGTCCTGGTGCGTCCACTCCGGACGGAAGTCGCGCAGCACGGCCCGCAGCTGCGCGTCGTTGAAGCTGCGGGCGTTGCCGTAGTACCGCTCCTCGAGCGTCATCGACCCGCGATGGAGCAGGCTCTTCCCGCGGGTGCCCTCGGGGATGCGCTCCGACAACTTGCCGGCCGCACGCCGCATCGGCTTCGGCAGGTACTCGAACGGCTTCAGCGACAGCGGCTCGCGGTAGATGGTGTAGCCGCCGAACAACTCGTCGGCGCCTTCCCCGGACAGCACCACCTTCACGTGCTTGCGCGCTTCCTTGGCGACGAACCACAGGGGCACCAGCGCGGGATCGGCGACGGGGTCGTCCAGGTACCACACGATCTCGGGGATCGCGGCGGCGAACTCGGCGGGGGAGACGACCTTGACGACGTGGCGCGCGCCGATCGCGGCGGCGGACTCGGCGGCCACGTCGACCTCCGAGTAGCCTTCGCGCTCGAACCCGGTGGTGAAGGTGATCAGATTCGGGTTGTGCCGCATCGCGAGAGCCGCGACGGCCGTGGAGTCGATACCGCCGGACAGGAACGATCCCACCGTCACGTCGGCGCGCATGTGCTTGGCGACGGAGTCCTCGAGCGCCTCCGCGATCTCCCGGTACCGGTCGTCCTCGCGACCCGCGGCGAAGGGACGGACGGGGAACGTCGGCTCGAAGTACCGGGTGATCTCGGGGCGGCCCCCCGGACGCACCCGGGCGAAGCACCCGGACTCGAGCCGCCGGATCTCCGCGTGCAGGGTTTCCGGTTCGGGCACGTACTGCAACACCGTGTAGTGCTCGACGGCGCGGGGATCGAGTCCGGTGCCGATCCCGATCACCTCGGCCAGCTCGAGCAGGCTCTTCTTCTCGCTGCCGAACGCGGTGCCACCCGTGCCCGTGGCCAGGAACAGCGGCTTGATCCCGAACGGATCGCGGGCGAGGAACAGCTCGCGCGTCTCGGTGTCCCAGACTGCGAACGCGAACATGCCGCGAAGTCGTCGCACCGCGTCGGCACCCCAGTGGTGGAACGCGGCGACGATCGTCTCGCTGTCGCCCTCGGTGGCGAACTGTGTCCCGTACTTCTCGGTCAGCTCGGCACGCAGCTCCAGATAGTTGTAGATCTCACCGTTGAAGGTCAGGGCATAGCGCTCCGGAGACTCCGGCGGGCCCCAACGCAGCGGCTGGTGCGAGTGCGCGATGTCGATGATCGACAGCCGATTGAAGCCGTAGACCAGGTCACCGTCGTGCCAGGTGCCGTGCTCGTCGGGTCCGCGGTGGCGCAGGCAGTGCATCGCGGAGTCGACCTTGGCGACGGCGTCGTCGCTGGTGCCGTCAGTGGTCAGTAACCCGAGCAGTCCGCACACGGCGTCCGATACCTCATTCCGGTTGGGATGGATTCGGCCCCCGGGAATGTTGCCGCGGCAGGGACCGACGGTCTGCATGGCAGTATGCCGCAGCCCGGGGGTTGCGGCAGCCGGCGGCCGGTGTCGACCCTGTCGTGAGCAGCGGGCACGCAACGACGCGACACGTTGTGTGCGCCCCGGGGATGGATCGCAGCCGGGTTTGGTCTACGCTGCGTAGTAATTGGGTCTGCCCTCCGGGTGTGCCCTAGTGGAATTGCGGCGATCAGGAAGGCGTGAACGTGGCGCAAGGTCGGATCCTTCGGCGGTTCGGGCTGGCAGCATCTCTCGGTATTGCAGCCCTGCTGCTGACGGGATGCAGCAGCGAGGAAGTCCTGCGTTTCGGCTGGCCGGAGGGGATTACCCCGCAGGCCGAGCGTATGCGTGAGCTGTGGACGTGGTCGGTCGTCGCCGCCCTCGTCATGGGTGTGCTGGTGTGGGGCCTGACCTTCTGGGTGGTCATCTTCCACCGCAAGAAGAAGGACTCGCCGGAGTTCCCGCGGCAGACGGCGTACAACGTGCCGCTCGAGCTGCTGTACACGGCTGTGCCGTTCGTCATCATCGCGGTGCTGTTCTACTTCACCGTGGTGGTGCAGAACTACGTCCTCGAGAAGGAGGACAACCCGAACGTCGTGGTCGACGTCACGGCGTTCCAGTGGAACTGGAAGTTCGGCTACCGCACGATCGATCTCGGTGAGGGCACGGCGCGCTACGAGGGCACCGACGAGATCGCCCAGGCTGCGGTCGCCGGTGACGACGAGGAGCATGCCGGCGGCGAGCACGAGGTGCCGGCACCGATCCACGGTCAGGAGGCCGAGGACCTGTCGTACCTGCACTACAACAAGATCGAGACCGTCGGCACCAGCAGCGAGATCCCGGTCCTCGTCCTGCCGACCGACCGCCGGATCGAGTTCGTGCTCGCCTCCTCCGACGTGATCCACTCCTTCTGGGTGCCGGAGTTCCTGTTCAAGCGGGACGTCAATCCGAACCCGCTGAACAACAGCTCCGATCCCGTCTTCCAGATCTCCGAGATCCAGGAGGAAGGCGCGTTCGTCGGCCGCTGCGCCGAGATGTGCGGGACCTACCACGCGATGATGAACTTCGAGGTCCGCGCGGTGAGCCCGGAGCGGTTCGCGGAGTACATCGAGCTCCGCAAGCCCGTCGAGGACGGCGGTCAGGGCCTGACCAACGCGC
Source organism: Rhodococcus sp. P14 (assembly GCF_000256505.1). Lineage (NCBI taxonomy): Bacteria > Bacillati > Actinomycetota > Actinomycetes > Mycobacteriales > Nocardiaceae > Rhodococcus > Rhodococcus sp. P14. Next base: position 39,240 of record NZ_AJFC01000181.1, read on the forward strand.
AGGCGCTCGAGCGTATCGGCGAGTCCCCGGTCGCGACGTCCACCACCCCGTTCAAGACCGACCGCACCGACCGGGCGGCCAGCGGCGTCGTCACCGCGGGCAACTGACCGGTAACCCTCCGACCAAGGACAAGCTGATATGAAGATCGAAGCCAAGCTCTTCGAAGTCGTGACGGTGTTCTTCGTGCTCGTCGCCATCGTCTACGGAGTGTTCACCGGACTGTCCCGCACGGGCATCGAGTGGGCCGGCCTCACGGCGATCGTGCTCTCGGCGGGCCTGACCCTGATCGTCGGCACCTACTTCCGCTTTGTGGCCCGTCGCCTCGACACCCGCCCGGAGGACTACGAGGAGGCCGAGATCAGCGACGGCGCAGGCGACCTGGGCTTCTTCAGCGCGGGGAGCTACTGGCCGATCCTGCTGGCGGGGGCGGCCGCCTTCGCCGCCATCGCGCTGGCCTTCTTCCAGCCGTGGCTGATCGTCCTCGCCGTGGTGCTGATCCTGGCTGCGGCGGCCGGCCTGGTGTTCGAGTACCACGTCGGACCCGAGAAGCACTGAGCGCACGCAGAAGCACGACGCCCGCGGGGCGGCCTCATCGTGAGGCCGCCCCGCGGTCTTCTGCGTCTCCGGGAGCACCGTGCTGCGGACGACGGTCGGGGGTCACCGTGGCGACCGGCCCGAGGCGAGGTCGCGGGGCACGGGACCGACACCGGCATGCCGGCCCGGCAGAGTCGCGGCGTGCAGCTGTCCCGGTCCGCGGCCCCGGCGAGCTGCCAGAGCGTCCGCGACCACCCCGGTGACGAAGGCGTACACCGCCTTGTGCAGGACGTCGACCACCAGTTCCGAGCGTGGCCACGTCTGTGGCGGGGCACCGACCCCGGTGGCATTCTCCAGGATCTGATCGTTGGTCAGCCGCAGAACCGTGAACTTCGCGGACGCCCACGGCCCTCGTAACCCCACCTCCGACATCACCGACCGCACTATTCTCAGCACGGCACCCTGCCCGTAGTGCACGGCCCGGTTGTCGAGCTGCTGCCGTACGACCTCGCCTGGAACGGTTTCGCCCTGGTGCTCCTCGTCGGGGGCGCGGTCCTGCGGGTGCGGGCAGTCCGTGCGGACCGCCGATAGGCGGCGACGGCATGCACGACCACTCGATGCTCGCCCCGGGCAGTCCGGGGCTGCTGCACCTGCTCGTGGTCGTCGTCGCCGCGGCAATCGCCGGTACCTACCTTGCCGCGTCGAGCCGTCTTCGGCGGCGCGGCGACGTCTGGTCGCGGGCACGGGATGCGTCCTTCGTCGCCGGGTGTGCGATCGTCGCTGCGGCGACCGTGCCCCTGCCGGTGCCGGCTTTCACCGGCCACATGGGTGTCCACTTGGGGGTGGGGATGGTGGGCCCGGTGCTGCTCGTGCTCGCACGCCCCGTCACGCTCGCCTTGCGAGCGGTGCAGCCGGGTCCCGCGCGACGGGCGCTGGTGTCGGTAGCGCACTCGGGGCCCGTCGCGGTGCTCACAGCTCCGCCGGTCGCGGCCGTTCTCGATCTGGGTGGGCTGTGGCTGCTGTATCGCACCGGCCTGTTCGCGGTCATGCACCATAGTCCGCTGCTCGGGGCGGTCGTCCATCTGCACGTGTTCGCGGCCGGGGTGCTGTTCGCCTACGCGATCTGCCAGGTGGACCCCGTCCGGCACCGCTACGGTCTCGGATCGCGGGCAGCGGTCCTGTTCCTCGCCGGGACGGCACACGCGATCCTGGCCGAGAGCCTCTACGCGTCCCCACCGCCCGGTCACGAGGTCGCCACGTCGGATCTGCAGGCCGGTGCGTTGGTGATGTACTACGGCGGTGACCTCGTCGAGGTGGCGCTCGCCGTCGTGCTGGCCGTGGAGTGGTACCGCCGTACCGGCCGGGACCGGGCCCGGAGCGTCCGCCGGGACGCAGCCGAGGGCCCCCACGCTCCTCCTCGGACCGGTGTCGGCGCGACGCCGCGTGGGCACCGGAGTGCCGACACACCCGGACGGTAGCGGGCGGTCGCCCCGGGCGTCTGCCGAGGTGGGGGAGCGGTCGGATGCGCGCACGCGGCTCGGAGGGGTGCGGGATGCCCGCGAACGGCAGAGGCCCCGAACCGCGTGCGGTTCGGGGCCTCCGGCTTCGGACGGGCGTCAGTGCGTCCGGCCGTCACCGTCCGTCGGCGTGCCGTGGACGCGTTCCTGGTACTCGCTCAGGATGGCACGCTGCTCGACCTCGGCCTCGTGGTGCGCGGCCTCGAGGGCGGTCGCCTCCTCGGCCGGGTCCGCGCTCCACCAGCTGCCCGCGCCGGGCTTGCCGGCGGTGCCGAGCTTGTTCATGCGCTTGGGCACCGGAGCGCCCTGGTACTCGAGCGGGATCGGATGGCCGTGCTCGTCCACCGGGCCGAGCGGCTGGTGGATCTCGATGTACTCGCCGTGCGGCAGGCGACGGACGATGCCCGTCTCGATGCCGTGCTCGAGCACCTGACGGTCGCTGCGCTGCAGGCCCAGGCAGAACCGGTAGGTCAGGTAGTAGGCGAGCGGCGGGCCGAGCAGGATGCCGATGCGGCCGATCCACGTCATCGCGTTCAACGAGATGTCGAACTTGTAGGCGATGATGTCGTTGATGCACATGATGGTCGCGATGGCGTAGAAGGTCAGGGCCATCGCGCCGATCGCGGTCCGGACCGGGACGTCCCGCGGACGCTGCAGCAGGTTGTGGTGCGCGTCGTCCTTGGTGAACTTCTTCTCGATCCACGGGTAGGCGATCAGCACCGCGAAGACCAGGCCCATGATCACCGCGATCCAGAACACCGCGGGGATCGTGTACCGGCCGAACAGGTAGATCTCCCAGGCCGGCCAGATCCGGGCCAGGCCGTCCGTCCACATCATGTAGATGTCGGGCTGCGAGCCGGCGGACACCTGCGACGGGTTGTACGGGCCGATGTTCCAGACCGGGTTGATCTGGAGCAGACCGCTCATCAGGGCCAGCACCGCGAAGGTGATGGCGAAGAACGCGCCGGACTTGACGGCGAACACCGGCAGGATCCGGACGCCCACGACGTTCTGCTCGGTACGGCCGGGGCCGGGGAACTGCGTGTGCTTCTGGTACCAGACGAGCGCGAGGTGGGCTGCGATCAGGGCGAGAATGATGCCCGGAAGCAGCAGGACGTGCGCGACGTACAGGCGCGGGATGATGAGCATGCCCGGGAAGTCGCCGCCGAAGATCAGCCAGTGCATCCACGTGCCGATCACCGGGATGCTGATGGTGATGCCGGACAGGGCGGCGCGAAGACCGGTGCCGGAGAGCAGGTCGTCGGGCAGCGAGTAGCCGAAGAAGCCCTCGAACATCGCGAGGATCAGCAGCAGCGAGCCGATCACCCAGTTCGCTTCGCGCGGACGGCGGAACGCACCGGTGAAGAACACGCGCAGCAGGTGCACGATGATCGACGCGGCGAACATCAGCGCAGCCCAGTGGTGGATCTGCCGGACGAACAGACCGCCGCGCACCTCGAACGAGATGTCCAGGGTCGTCTCGTACGCGCGCGACATCGTGACGCCGCGCAGCGGGGTGTAGGCGCCGTCGTAGACGACGTGCGCGAGGGACGGATCGAAGAACAGCGTCAGGTACACGCCCGAGATCAGCAGGATCACGAAGCTGTACAGCGCGATCTCACCCAGGAGGAAGGACCAGTGGGTGGGGAACACCTTGTTGATCTGACGCCGCAACCCGGCCGCCGGGTGATAGCGCGAGTCGATGTTCTCCGCCGCGTGGGCGGCGCGGGACGGTGTTGCAGTACTCACGGGCGACGCTCCCAAAATGCCGGACCGAGAGCCTCGATGAAGTCGCCGCCGGCGACGAGGAAGCCCTCTTCGTTCACTGTAATAGGCAACTGCGGCAGTGCGCGAGCAGCAGGACCGAACAGGGGCTTGCCGTACTCCAGAGCATTGAACTGCGACTGGTGGCAGGGGCACAGGATGCGGTTGGTCTGCTGTTCGTACAGCGAGGTCGGGCAGCCCAGGTGGGTGCAGATCTTCGAGTAGGCGAAGTAGTCGCCGTAGTTGAAGCTCTCCTGGCCCTTGCGCTTGATCACCTTCGCGGTGTCCTCGGTGCGCAGGCGGATCAGCATGACGGCGTTGCGGATGCCGCGCAGGCCCTCGAGGAGGGCGTGCTCGTCACCGCGGTCGGACTCGCGGAACGGGAACACGGTCTCCATGCCGCCGGCGTCGAGGTCCTCCGGGCGGACCAGGACGATGTCGTTCACGCGCCCGGTGTCGCGGCGCAGGTAGATCGTCTCGCCCGGGTACCGGGGGGTCCAGCCCGAGACCCACAGCGGGGAGTCGTCGCCTTCGGCCCAGGGGTTCTTGATCAGGCCGCCGAGCGGCATGATCAGGCCGAGGCCGAGGGCACCGCCACCGAACAGCGCCGTGCGCTTGATCAGCTTGCGACGCGGCAGCGTGGAGGTGTCCAGCGAGTCGGAGAGCTCGGCGACGATCGTGCGCCGGTCGACCTCCGAGGAGACACCGTCGTGCCGATCCTGGATCGACACCTCCTCCGGAATGAACTTCTTGGTGAACTGCACCGCACCGACGCCGACGCCGAGGATGGCCAGACCCAGGGTCAGGCCCAGCAGCGGCGTGTACAGGTTGTACAGCGCGTAGTTGTCCTCCCCGGGGCCCTGGTACTCCCACGGCCAGAAGATGAACACCGCGATGAACGCGAGGGCCGACACGCCCGCCAGCCCGAACCAGAAGGCGACGTTGCGTTCCGCGCGCTTCTCGGCGCGGGTGCCGCCGACGGGCCAGCGATCCTTGCGGAACGCCACGTCCACGCCGTCGAGGTTGGTGCCGAGCGCGACGAGATCGTCGCGGCTCATCTGATCGAGATTCTCGATCGTGTGCTTGTTCGGCGTTTCGCCGCCACTCATGACCTTGCTCCGATCCACAGTGCCGCACCCACGACGGCGACGATCCCGACCACCCACATCGTCGGGCCCTCGGAGGCGGGGCCGAAGCCGCCCAGGCCGTATCCGCCGGGGCTCTGCGTCTCGCTGGACGCCTTGACGTAGGCGATGATGTCCTGCTTCTCCTCCAGCGTGAGCTGACGATCGGAGAACTTGGGCATGTTCTGCGGACCGGTCAGCATCGCGGTGTAGATCTGCTGCTCGTTCGCCGGGTCGAGGACGGGCGCGAACTTGCCGGACGACAGTGCGCCACCCCGGCCGGTGAAGTTGTGGCACGAGGCGCAGTTCTGGCGGAACAGTTCGCTGCCGCGCGCGACGTCGTCGCCGCGCAGCGAGGACTGCGCGATCTCACCGTTCTCGTCGCGGATGAGCGTGGGGCCGCCACCGTTGGCCTGGATGTAGGCGCCGAGGGCGTCCGTCTGGGCCGCGTCGAACTTCGGCGTCTTGCGCAGGGCCTGGGCCTCGTTGCGCATCATCGGCATGCGGCCGGTGGAGACCTGGAAGTACACGGCTGCCTCGCCGACACCGATCAGGCTCGGGCCGCGGTCCTGCACACCCTGCAGGTTGGCGCCGTGGCACGTGACGCAGGAGGTCTCGTAGAGCTGCTTGCCTTCGCGGATCAGTGCCGACTGATCCTCGTTCGCCGTCGCCACCTGCGGCGCGGGGGTCAGCGCGGAGGCGAGGAAGCCCGCGCTGAGCAGGCCGAGGGCGAGCACCAGCGCACCGGTGACGCGGCGGCGCAGCTTGCGCTGACGGCGGGACTTGGCGGACGCGGCCGCGGACTGACCGGGCATGTCACCCTCGGAAGCGAGAGGTGGGGATGAACTCATCTGTATCCCTTTGGTATGTCGGGACGGACTGGACGTCAGGGGGCTGCCTGGGCGTTCAGCTGGCTAACGGATGAAATAAATCGTGGCAAACAGCGCAATCCACACGATGTCGACGAAGTGCCAGTAATAGGAGACGACGATCGCTGCGGTGGCCTGCGCCGGCGTGAACTTGCTGACCCTCGTGCGTACGAGGAGGAACACGAAGGCGACGAGGCCGCCGATGACGTGGAGGCCGTGGAATCCGGTCGTGATGTAGAAGACCGACCCCCAGACCATGCTCGAGATCGTCACGCCTTCCGCGACCAGCTGGGTGTACTCGAAGCCCTGGCCGAGCACGAAGAACGTGCCCATGGCGAGGGTGATGAGGTACCACCGCCGGAGGCCGAACACGTCGCCGCGTTCGGCGGCGAACACGCCCATCTGGCAGGTGAAGGAGGAGGCGATCAGCACGAGGGTGACCGGCACCGCCAGCGCCAGATTGAGATGGACAGGCTCCGGCGGCCAGTTGCCGTCGGCCTGTGCCCGGGCCACGAAGTACATGGCGAAGAGCCCTGCGAAAAACATGAGCTCACTGGACAACCACACGATGGTGCCGACGCTGACCAGATTGGGCCGGTTCAGCGAGTGCACGCGCTGGGTGATTGCAGTTCCTGAAGTCCCTACTGCGCTCGTCACGTTCGCAAGTATGACTGGTCGTAGTAACTCTTGGGCACTCGGGGCTGAAATCGGCGCGTCTTTGCTGGTGACCGGCCTGTGAGTCCCCGATCCGGGGGGTCGTCGCGCCCCGTCGCCGAGCATGGGATCGTGGTGCGATGAGCAGTGGTGCAGGGGTGTGGAGCCGGGTCCGCCGGGTGTTCTCACGCAGGCGTCCGGAGCCGCTCGATCCGTCGCGGCCGGACCTGGTGGTGGTGGTCTCGTCCTTCGACGACGTCGAGGCCTGTTCGACCGCCCTCGAGCGGGGCTCGGCGTCGGAACCGGCCTGGTCCCCGGAAGCGGAAGCCGTGCTGCGCCATCACCTCGAACTGCCGGCCGATTCGGTGGATCAGGCGATCGCCCTCTGTGGACGGGACGGGTACGCCCCCGCACAGCCCGCGCGTCCCGCCGGGACCGGCCTCGAGGCCGTCCTGCTGCAGCGGGTGCAGGTGCTCGATGCGCTGCACTGTTCGCAGGAACGGTCGCGGATGGCCTCCCTCGCCCAGCGCCTGGGCGGCACCGCGCTGGGGTGGGACGCCCTGCAGCCGGCGACGGGCGCTGACTAAGCTCCTCCGTGCGCCGCCGACGACGGCGTCGGACAAAGGAGCGAGATGCGGCGAGGGCAGGTGCGATGAACGCTGGACGACAGGCGGATGCGGTGGCCCGGAGCTGGCCGGCGGTCCTCGGTGCGCTCACCGCCGGACGCGACCTCGCCCGGGCGGAGGCCCAGTGGGCGATGGACGAGATCATGTCCGACAACGCCACGGCCGCGCAGATCGCCGCGTTCGGCGTCGCGCTGAAGATGAAGGGCGAGACCCCCGAGGAACTGCTCGGCCTCGCCGACTCGATGCTCGCTCATGCGCGCCTGGTGCCGGTGGACGACGACGTCGTCGACATCGTGGGCACCGGAGGGGACCGGGCGAACACGGTCAACATCTCCACCATGGCGTCGCTGGTGGTGGCGGCGTGCGGGATCCGGGTCGTCAAGCACGGCAACCGGGCGGCGTCGTCGAAGAGCGGCGGCGCGGACGTGCTCGAAGCGCTGGGCGTGCACATCGACCTCGGTCCCGAGGCCGTCGCGGAGTCGGTCGCCGAGGCCGGTATCGGCTTCTGTTTCGCACCCGTCTACCACCCGGCGCTCCGGTTCGCAGCCGCACCGCGCAAGCAGATCGGCATTCCCACGGTGTTCAACGTGCTCGGGCCGTTGACCAACCCGGCCCGGCCCCGCGCCGGCCTGATCGGATGCGCCTTCCCGGAGTTGATCGGCACGGTCGCCGGGGTCCTCGCCGAGCGGGGCAACTCGGCCCTCGTCGTGCGCGGCGACGACGGTCTCGACGAACTGACCACGTCCACGACGTCGACGGTGTACGTCGTCCGGGACGGCCACGTGAGCACCGTGAGCCTCGATCCCACCGACCTGGGCGTCGCCCGGGTGCCGCTCGAGGCGCTGCGCGGCGGCGACGCCACCGACAACGCCGTGATTGCGCGGGCGGTCCTCGCCGGGGAGCACGGCCCGGTGCGCGATGCGGTCCTGCTCAACGCCGCCGGGGCGATCGCCGCCTTCCGGGGGTTCGAGGGGTCGCTCGCCAGTGCCCTGGCGGCGGGGATGCAGACCGCAGCCGAGGCGCTGGACTCGGGCGCTGCGGCGGCTGTCCTCGCTCGCTGGGCCGAGGTGACCACCCGGCTCGCCGCCGGGTCGAGGTGACCGCGGGGCGGACCGGGCATCCGTCCTATTCGCCGATCGAGAACCCGGCCTCGACATCGGCGCTCGAGTACGACTGGAAGGCGATGTGCGTCGCCGTCTTGGCCACGCCCTCGAGTTTGTTGATCCCGCGGGTGACGACCTCGGCGATCTCTTCGTGGTCCCGCACCCGCAGCAGCGCGATCAGGTCGATGTCGCCGGCGCAGGAGTACACCTTGTCGACACCGGCCAGATCCGCGACCGCCTGAGCGGTCTCCGGAATCCGGTGGGCGTCGGCGTGGATCAGGACGATGGCGTGGATCATGAGCTCTCCTCGGCTGCCGGGAACGGACGTGCGGGCGAGCACTCAGCGTAGGGGGTGCGCGACCGGGACCGGCTCGGCCCCGGCACGTGCCGTCCGGGCGAGTTCACCCCACTGCGCCCAGGCGCCGGCGCCGCGAAGCGGCTCGGACCAGCCCTGGGAGGTTCGGACGATGCGGACCCCGTCGTCGTGGAGCCAGCGGACCAGCAGGCCGAGTTCCTCGACGAGCGCGCCGCGCAACGGCGCCGTCGTCGGCCGCACCGTCTCGGCTGGCGCGGCG
>NZ_AJFC01000182.1:0-5292 GCF_000256505.1 Rhodococcus sp. P14
GCGTCGACCACGGGCATCGGCGGGACGCCGCGCGGAGCGACTCCCGCCCCCGCGAGCCGGCCCGCCCGGATCACCGCGAACTCCCAGCCGCCCTCGACGCGCCGGCGGGCGGCGACCAGCTCGTCCACCGCCGCGAGCGCGGCCAGGCGCTGCGTCCGGCGCAGTGCGAGCACGGCGTCGGCCGTCCGGTCCCGCAACCGGGCCGCGCTCTCGAACAGTTCGGCAGCGCCGAGGTGTTCGACACGCCGGCGCATCCGATGCAGCGGCTCGTCGTCGTCGCCGCGAAGCAGGGCGCGGGCGAGATCCACCTGCTGCGCGTACTCGGCGGGTGTCTGCAGTCCGGCTACTGCGGCAGCGCAGGCTCCGACGGCGTCCGGCGGGCAGTGCTCGCCGTGGCGCTTCGTGCGGGGGATCCGGCGGGTGCAGGTCCGAAGGCGGCAGAACTCGGCGACGGTGGTGGCGACGGCGGCGGCGTCGGCCCGCGACGAGAACGGGCCGACGGCGTCGACGGTGGGGCCGCCGACCGGATGCGGGGGAGCCGCGGCGGGTGTCCGCACGACGGACAGCCGGGGGAACGCCTCGTCGGTGAGGGTGATCCACCAGCCCCGGGCGGGGAACTTGGAGCGGCGGTTGTAGGGCGGGGCGTGCGCGGCGAGCAGCCTCAACTCCCGCACCCCCGCCTCGAGGGCATGGGCGCATTCCACGTGGTCGATCCGGGTGGCGAGCGCCACCATCTCCCTCAGCCGGGGCCGGGTCTCGGAACCGGTGAAGTAGTTGCGCACGCGGCGGCGCAGGTCGACGGCCGTACCGATGTACAGCACCTCGTCGGAGGGCCCGCGGAACAGGTACACACCGGGCCGTCGCGGCAGGTGTGCCGCGAGGGACCGCTTGGCGCGTTGCTCCGCGGTGACCGCCGGCAGATAGTCCCGCAGTTCGGTGAGGCTGTGGACGCCCTGGTTCCCGACGCGCTCGATGAGCGCGTGCAGGACGTCGACGGTGGCGCGGGCATCGTCGAGAGCACGGTGCGTGGGCGTGGTGGACACACGGAACAATTCGGCCAGCGCCGACAGTCGCACGGACGGGGCCTCGTCCCGGCCGAGCACGCGGCGGGCGAGCTTGACCGTGCACAGCACCGTGAACCGGGGCCACGCGACCTCGGCGCGGGACGCTGCGGCCCGCAGGAACCCGACGTCGAAGCCCGCGTTGTGCGCGACGAGCACGGCCCCGGCGGCGAACTCGAGGAACGAGGGCAGAACCTGCTCGATCCGGGGCGCGGAACGCACCATGGCGGTCGTGATGCCGGTGAGCTGGACGATGTTCGGCGGGATCGAACGGCCCGGGTCGACGAGCGTGGCGAACTCGCCGAGAACCTCGCCGCCACGGATCTTGACCGCGCCGATTTCCGTGATGGCGTCGTCCGTGGAACTGCCGCCGGTGGTCTCGAGGTCGACGACGACGAACAACGTCTCCCGCAACGGCGTGTCCAGTTCGTCGAACCCGAGCTGCACCCCGACGGCGGGATCGGGTCGGCGGGGCACGGTCACGTCGTCAGGGTAGGAGTCGGGTCCGACACCGCGGGGAGGGGGATCCGGCACGCCGGCAGAGGGATCCGACACCGCCGGGTGGGGGAAGAGGGGGGTCGGACGCCCGGAGTCGGCTCGACGAGACGAGGATCACATCGTCGATCGCCCGGGCGGGTGTGGGCGGCGTGCCGACGGGGTAACAACGCGGGTGGTGCGGTGGGACGTGTCGCCGCGGTGGGCGGTGTCGCGGGCGTCCTCGCCGCCGCGATCGCCCGCGAGACCTGCGACGACGTGGCAGCGGGCCGGTGGTCGGCGCGGGACGTGCCGGAGGTGGCCGCCGTGCCGTCGTCCTTCGAACCGACCGTTACGTTTCCGTGATCGAACGGCCGGAGCCGTCCGGCCCGAATCGGGCATATCCGTCAATCCGCGGCGCGTACGGCGCGGGCGGTCGACATCCTCCGATGCGATTTCGTAATCTTTTCGAGACCAAGCGGTGAGGATGTCGAACCACCAGAGGGGAGACGCCGCTCGGTCACCGCCTAATCGGCGCATCCGCAACGGGTGCCCGAGCCGGGGACCCACGTTGTCCTCTGGGGTGAATCCCTCCGACCGCACCCGCGGAACGGGGGGTAGGGCTGATCTTCCCAGCCCGAACCCGTCAGCTAACTCGGTCGGCGGACGAACGGAAGAAATGGAGCAAACCCCTCGTGGCGTCTCAGATTTCCAAGCGCACCGTCCGGCGCGCTGTCGTTGCCGGTGCCCTCGCTCTCGGTGCGGTCACCGTCTCTGCCGGACCCGCACTCGCCGAGCCGGTCACCATCCCCGGCGTCGGCTCGTTCGACCTGCCGGCCGGCGTGACCCTCCCGCCGGAGGTCGCCAACCTCGTCCCGCCGGCCCCGCAGGGTGCCGCACCGGCTCCGGCCGCGCCCTTCAGTGCGCCGGTCACCTCGGTCGCCCAGCGCGCCGTGGACGCAGCCCACAGCAAGCTCGGCGCCCCCTACGTCTACGGCGCCGCCGGTCCGAATGCCTTCGACTGCTCCGGCCTGGTGCAGTGGGCCTACAAGCAGGCCGGTCTGAACCTGCCGCGCACGAGCTACGACCAGGCCGCCGCCGGCAGGGCCGTGGACGTCTCCGCGCTGCAGCCCGGCGACGTCGTGTCGTTCTACGGCGGTAGCCACTCCGGCATCTACATCGGCAACGGCAACGTCATCCACGCGTCGACCTCGGGTCAGCCCGTGAAGATCGCGCCGATGAACTCGATGCCGGTCGACGGGGCCCGCCGCTACTGAGCGACGACTCCACGACTGTCACGCACTGCAGCGGGGGCGGACCGGTCGACGCCGGTCCGCCCCCGCTGACGCTCCGGACGGGCACTACCGGCGCAGGGTGAGCTACCGGCGGGTAGACACGAACCGGAGCCCTTCCGTAACCTGATCGAGATTTTTCGGGTAACGGGTGCGCAACGTCGAACGAAAGGACCTGGTCCCGTGGTGGTGGACAGGACGAAACGGTCGCTTCGGGCGCTGATGATCGGGGTGCTCCTCGCGGTGTTCTCGGTGGCCGTCCCGGCCGGTGCCGATCCGGTGGGGGAGAGCCCCACCGCCGCACTGGAACGGCTGGCCGAGTTGTCGCGCAAGTCCGAGCAGACCACCGAGGCGCTGCACAACGCCGGAATCGACCTCGACGCGAAGGTCGAGGCCCAGCGGGCCGCCGAGGCAGCTCTGGCGCGCGATCGCGAGGCGCTGGCCGCCGCGGAAGCGGAACTGGCCGTCTTCCGGCCCACCGTGGACAAGCTCGCCGTCGCCAACTATCGCGGCGCCCGCACCAACCGGCTGTTCGCCCTGATGGTCAGCGATTCGCCCCAGCAGCTGCTCGACCAGATGTCGGCGCTCGACGTCATCGCCCACCAGACCGCCGACCAGGTCGCGGGATTCCGCACCGCGTCGGCCGCGGCCGCGGAGGCTGCGCTCGCATCCGAGCGTTCGGCCGACGAGGCCCGCGCCGCCGCCGAGCAGGCCCAGGTCGTGCGGGACGAGCTGCAACGGCAGCAGAGCGAACTCGAGGCCCGGATCGACGAGGTGCTCGCGGCCTTTGCCGACCTGAGCGCCGAGGAGAAGGCCACCCTGGCCGGCGCCCCCTTCCCCCCGGGATTCGATGCCGAGAAGATCCTGTCGAGTCTGGCCCCCGGCAGCGGCAGCGGCGCCCTGCAGGCCGGCATGACCCGGATCGGCAGCCCGTACAGCTGGGGTGCCACCGGCCCGTCCGAGTTCGACTGCTCCGGCCTGGTGGTGTGGGCCTACAAGCAGATCGGCAAGAACCTGCCGCGGTCGAGCCAGGCCCAGGCGCAGGGGGGCACCCCCGTCCCGCGGGATCAGCTCCAACCCGGCGACGTCGTGACGTTCTACGACGACGCCTCGCATGTGGGGCTGTACGCGGGCAACGGCAACGTCCTGCACGCCTCCACCTACGGCGTGCCGGTCAAGGTTGCCCCGATGGACAGGATGCCGTTCCACAACGCCCGCCGGTACTGACGTCCGTCGCGCCCACCCCCGCGGCGCGGTCGTGGGCGCGACCTACACTGGCCGCCGTGCCCGCGCCCTACTCGTCGCCCCGTCCCCCTGGCAGTCGCCGGTGGGAACGGCTCGGTGTCGCCGGACTGGTCGTCGCGGTCGTGGCCGTCGGTCTCTCGCTCGCGTTCACGCCCGACGACGGCCCGGCCGAACCGGCGTCGCACCGCGCCGTGCAGGGACTGCTCGATGCATGGTCCCGGGCCGTGCGCACCGCCGACCGGGCGGTGCTCGCCACCGTCGTGGATCCCCGCGCCCGCCCGGGTCTGCTCGAGGCGGAGGTGCGCCGCGCCGAAGCCCTGGCCGCGTTGCCGCTGGCGGACTTCGCCTACGAGCTCGGACCGGACCTCGGGACCGACGTCACCGGCGACCTGGTGGCCCGGCTCGGCGCCGACGAGGCCCGTGCCCTCACCGTCCTGCTGCGCTACGCCGTCGAAGGGATCGACGACGAACCCACGCGCAAGCCCGTGACGGTGGTCCTCGCCCGCCGGGGAGAGCGGTGGCACCTCGTCGACGACCGCCCGCTGCCGGGTACGGACACCACCACCTGGCGGGGGCCGTGGGACTTCGGCCCACTCGAGGTCCGGGCAGTGGAGACCGGGGCCGGGAACCGGTCCCTCGTCGTGGGCCACCCCGAGCACTCGTCCCTCGTCGCCGACATCGCCGCCGAACTCGCCTCCGCCGTCGAGGCCGTGGACGCCGTGTGGGGAACCGGATGGCCCCGCCGCGCCCTCGTGCTCGTCACCGCCTCGCACGACGAGTTCACCGCGCAGGTCGGCAGCCGCTACAACGGCGCGGACATCGCTGCCGTCGCGGTCTCCGACGTCGTCGACCACGAGCGGGGCCGGGCCACCGGTCAACGCATCGTCTTCAGTCCCGCCGCCGAGCAGCGGCTGGACGAGGCGGGGCTGCGGGCGATCCTGCGCCACGAACTCACCCATGTCGCGGCGCGCACCGACACCGTGGACGGGTCGCCGCTGTGGATTCTCGAGGGCTATGCCGACTACGTGGGCTACCGCGGTGCCGGCGGCGACCTCGCCGCGATCGCGCCCACCCTCGCCGCGGTCGTCGCCGAGCGCGGGGCGCCGAGCACGCTGCCCGCGGACGCCGAGTTCGCCGGCGACGGCGCGCGCCTGGCGTACGAGAGCGCGTGGTCGATCGCGGCGTTCGTCGCCGAGGAGTTCGGCAGCGAGCGGGTCACC
>NZ_AJFC01000183.1:0-1146 GCF_000256505.1 Rhodococcus sp. P14
TCGACGCCGCCCTCGGCGACGTGCTCGGTGTGGACGCGGATCAGCTCGTCGACCGATGGGGGAGCCGGCTCGAGAGGCAGGTGCCGGCTCCCGTCGGCTGACCCGCCGTCCGGACCCACCGCGGCACCGCCTACGGTGAGCGCATGCCCCGAACGCTGCTGGTCACCAACGACTTTCCGCCCCGGCCCGGGGGGATCCAGTCCTACCTGCAGGCGTTCGCGGCCCAGGTGCCGCCCGACGACCTGGTCGTCTACGCCCCGCGATGGCGAGGGGACAGTCACGTGACGTTCGACGCCCGGCAACCCTTCGAGGTCGTCCGCCACCCCACGACCCTGATGTTGCCGACCCCCGCCGTGGCCCGGCGGGCGGCCCGGCTGATGACCGATCGCGGCTGCGAGACCGTGTGGTTCGGCGCTGCGGCGCCGCTGGCCCTGCTCGCTCCCGGGTTGCGTCGCGCCGGCGCCCGCCGGATCGTGGCCAGCACCCACGGGCACGAGGTCGGCTGGTCGATGGTGCCCGCCGGACGGCGGGCGCTGCGCCGCATCGGCAACACCACCGACGCCGTCACCTACGTCAGCCGGTACACCCGCGGTCGATTCGCCTCGGCGTTCGGGCCCGGCGCAGGTCTCGAGCACCTGCCGTCCGGCGTGGACACCGAGGTGTTCCGGCCGGATCCAGCGGCGCGCGCGGACCTGCGCGCCCGGTACAGGCTCGGGGACCGCTCCACCGTGCTGTGCCTGTCCCGGCTCGTGCCGCGCAAGGGCCAGGACATGCTCATCCGTGCACTGCCCGAGATCCGGCGCCGTGTCGACGGGGCGGTGCTCGTGATCGTCGGCGGTGGCCCGTACCACGACCGCCTCCGCAAGCTGGCCCGCACGGTCGGGGTCGAGGACCACGTCGTGATCACCGGAGGAGTGCCGGCCGCCGAGCTCGCCGCCCACCACACCATCGCGGACGTGTTCGCGATGCCGTGCCGTACGCGTGGCGCCGGTCTCGACGTCGAGGGTCTCGGAATCGTCTATCTCGAGGCCTCCGCCACCGGGGTGCCCGTGGTGGCGGGCCGCTCCGGCGGCGCGCCCGAAACCGTGCGGGAAGGAGAGACCGGTGTCGTCGTCGACGGCACGTCGGTCGCGGCGGGGGGGGGCG
>NZ_AJFC01000184.1:0-14754 GCF_000256505.1 Rhodococcus sp. P14
GCTCGCCGACCGCGACCGCGCGGCGGCGATGGGCGCGGCGGGCCGCGCCTGGGTGGGCGCCGAATGGCGGTGGGACGTGCTCGGCGAGAAGCTGCGGCGTCTGCTGGCCTGACGTGCCGACCGTCCGGCCCCGACCCCATGCAACCCCCTGGACGAGCCGGGACCGGCCATGTGTGAAGCTGTCCCCGTGAGCAGCATTCAGGTGGCCGATCAGGCCTTCATCGCCGCGGCGCCGAGGCGGATCGCGGCCGAGATCGCCCAGCCCCACCGCTGGCGTTCGTGGTGGCCCGACCTGGACCTCACGGTCCGAGAGGACCGAGCCGAGAAGGGCATCCGATGGTCGGTCGGCGGGGCGCTGACCGGCACGATGGAGGTCTGGCTCGAGCCGATGCTCGACGGCGCGATCGTGCACTACTTCCTGCACTGCGAACCGGCCGGGATGCCGCCGGAGAAGGCGGGGGGGTGGGATCTCGCCGCCATGAATCACCGGCGCCGCGTCGCCGGCAAGGTCATGACGTTCGACGTCAAGCGGCGGCTCGACGCCGGGCGCGCCGCCGGCGAACCTCCACAGGACCCCCGCCCCTGACCGACGGGGCCGTACCTGCAGGCGACGAGCCCGCACCGGAACTACTACGGTGTGATAGACAGCGGTTCCCGCGTGTGCCGATCCGGTAGGACGAGGGGACAGACGGAAAGGAAGCGTTCGTCGCATGGCCGAGAAGACCAAGCGGTCGATCACCATCGATGCTCCGTCGGATCGGGTGATGGCCGTGATCGCCGATTTCGACGCGTACCCGGCCTGGGTCTCGGCAGCGAAATCCGTGGAAGTGCTCGCCGTCGAGTCCGGAGGCCGCGCCGAACGGGTCCGGTTCGTGCTCGACGCAGGCGTGGTGCGCGACACGTACGAGCTGGTCTACGAGTGGGCTTCCGACGGCCGGTCGGTCAGCTGGGAGCTCGTCGCCGGGGAGATCCAGAAGGCCCAGTTCGGTTCCTACATCCTCACCGAAGCGCCGGAGGGCGGCACCACCGTGTACTACGAGCTGACGGTGGACCTGACCATCCCGATGATCGGACTGTTCAAACGGAAAGCCGAGAAGGTGATCACCGACACCGCGCTGAAGGAACTCAAGAAGCGGGTGGAAGGCTGAGCGGGCTCGCCGGGCGGCCCGGCCCCGCCGCCGTTCGGCTGTTCGTCGGCAAGGGGGGCGCCGGAAAGACGACCCTCGCCGCGGCGACCGCCCTCGCGGCAGCCCGCTCCGGAGTTCCCACCCTCGTCGTCTCGCTCGATCAGGCGCACTCGCTGACCGACGTGCTGGCCGTCGATCCGGCGTCGACCGGGTCCGTGGACGCCCGCATCGTGCCGGTCGCCGAGGGTCTCGACGCGCTGGAAATCGATTCGCTCGCGCTGCTCGAGCAGCGGTTTGCGCTCCTGACCGCGCTCGCCGCCGCGGGCGGTGCCCACGGGCACGGTGACCGGTTCGGGATCCCCGCGGCCGAGGAACTCACCGGCCTGCCCGGCGCGCAGGAGATCCTCGCCCTCGGGGAGGTGGCCCGCCTGGCCGAGTCGGGACGCTGGGGCGAGGTGATCGTCGATCTGCCCGCATCCGCGGACGCCTTCCGCATGCTCGCCGCGCCGGCAACGGCCTCGGAGTACATCGAGCGGATCTGGCCCCGGCACAGCCGCATCGTCGCGGCGACCGGGGCCGACCCGCGCCTCGCCCTGGTCGTGGCACTGGTCGACCGCGTCGTCGAACACGTCTCGACCGTGCAGGACCTGCTCGGCGACCGCACGCGCACCCGAGTCGACCTCGTCGCCACCGCCGACCGGCTCGGCATCGCCGAAACGCGACGACTCCGGTCCTGGACGGCCCTGTCCGGGCTACGGCTGGAACGCGTGATCCTCAACCGGATCGTCCCGGACCTCCCGGCAGAGGAGACCGGACCCGCCGCGGCCTGGCTCGCCGAACAGCGCGGCGGACAGCGCCGGATCGTGGCCGAGATCGCGTCGACCCTCGGCGACGTCACCGTGGTCGAGTGCGAGCAGCGGTGTGCCGAACCGGTAGGGTTGGCCTCTCTGGCGGCGCTCGCGGAGTCGCTGCATCCGGACGGAGCAGCACCGCTCACGCAGGAGGATGCCGGCCTCGAGCCGGTGCGGGTCCAGCATGAATCGGGGACAGGGGTGGATGCGGTGTACACGATGCGGATGCATCTGCCGCTGGCGGATGCGGCATCGCTGACGCTCGGCCGGGTCGACGACGACCTGGTGATCGGCGCCGACGGCCTGCGCCGCCGGGTGCGGCTCGCGTCCGGTCTGCGGCGCTGCACCGTCGCCGGCGCCGAGTTCGAAGGATCCGACCTGCTGGTGCGGTTCCGTCCCGATCCCGCGGTGTGGCCCCGATGAGCGCCGACCACGACGTCCTCGTCGCCGAACTGCGGGCGCTGGCCGATGCCGTCCTCGACCGGCTCGAGCAGACGGTGCAGCGATTCGCCGAGCCGGAGTCGTCCCCCCGGTCGCCGGCGCCCGGCTCGGTGTCGCCCGATTCGGTGTCGCCCGATGCGGGGACCGAGCCCGCTACCGACACGTCCGCCTCGACGGCGGGCGGTTGCAGCTGGTGCCCGCTGTGCGCCGTGGCCGCCGCCGTCCGGGGCGAGCCGCACGAGCTCCTCACCCGGCTCGCAACTCAGATCGCGGCCCTGATCGCGCTGCTGCGGGACCTGCTCGCCCGGTACCTTCCGGCCCGAGGACCCGCCCCCGACGCGCCCGGTCCGCAGGACCCGCCTCCGGCTCCCGGCCGCAACGGCACGTTCGTGCCGATCTCGGTCACGATCCGACGCTGATCGGACCCACGCCGTGAGCACGGATCGACTCACGATCGGAATCGACGTGGGCGGCACCAGCATCCGCGCGGCCGTCGTCGACGGTACCGGCACCGTCGTCGACACCGTGCGGGCGCCGACCCCGCACTCGGCCCGTGCCCTCGACGGCGCCCTCGACCGCACCGTCGCCCTCCTGGCGGGCCGCAACGAGGTCACCGCCGTCGGTCTCGCCGTCGCCGGGTTCCTCACCGCCGACCGTCGCGTCGTCCGCTACGCCCCGCACCTCCCGTGGGCGGATGTGCCCGTAGCGGAGCGGATGAGCGCGCGGATCGGCCTGCCGGTGGTTCTCGAGCACGACGCCAACGCCGCCGCGTGGGCCGAGTACCGGTTCGGTGCCGCCGCGGGTGTCCGGACGACCGTGCTGGTCGCCGTCGGCACCGGGATCGGCGCCGCCCTGCTGCTCGACGGTGTGCTGTTCCGGGGTGCGCACGGCATCGCCCCGGAACTCGGGCACCTGCAGGTGGTTCCCGACGGGCGCGCCTGCGCGTGCGGGAAGCGCGGCTGCTGGGAGCGGTACTGCAGTGGCACCGCGCTGGTCGACACGGCGATCGAGCTGCTCGCAGCAGGTCCGGACCGCTCCTCCCAGCTCACCCGCGACGTCGCGGCGGATCCCGGCGCGCTGACCGGACGACGGATCGCCGGAGCCGCGCAGGACGGCGACCCGCTCGCCGTCGCGGCGATGGGGGAATTCGCCCGCTGGCTCGGACTCGGCCTGGCCATGGTCGCCGACCTCTTCGACCCGGAACTGGTGGTGGTCGCCGGCGGAGTGTCGGAGTCGGCGTCCCTGTTCCTCGACGACGCCCGCGGACACTACGCGGCGGCCCTGACCGGCCGGGGCCACCGGCCGCTCGCGCGGGTCCGTGCCGCACACCTCGGCGACGCCGCCGGCCTGGTGGGCGCGGCCGACCTCGCCCGGCACCGGTCCGGACGAAACGGACCGAGCGAGTGAGATGCTCGTCACGTCCGTCGGTGTGAGGCGGGACCCCGGCATGCCACGGTGTGCACGGCAACACCTCGCCGTCGTAGAGTCGATCGGCAGGCACGGTCTGCCTGCGCGTTTCGGAGACGGGGAAGGACGCCATGTGGTATTGGCTATTCAAGTACGTCCTGCTGGGGCCGCTGCTGTGGCTCATGGGGCGGCCGAAAATCGAAGGTGCGGAGAACATTCCGACCGACGGCCCCGCGATCCTCGCCAGTAACCACAAAGCCGTCCTCGACTCCTTCTTCCTTCCGCTCGTGGTGCGGCGGCGCATCACCTTTCTCGCCAAGAGCGAGTACTTCACCGGCACCGGATTCAAGGGCCGGTTCCAACGCTGGTTCTTCTCCGCGGTCGGTCAGGTCCCGATCGACCGCACCGGGGCGGATGCGGCGCAGGACGCCCTCAACGCCGGTGTCCGCGTCCTCTCCCAGGGCAAGCTGCTCGGCATCTACCCGGAAGGCACCCGGTCGCCGGACGGGCGCCTGTACAAGGGCAAGACCGGCATCGCCCGGCTCGCCCTGCAGACCGGCGTCAAAGTGATCCCCGTGGCGATGATCGGCACCGACGAGATGAACCCCATCGGGTCGAAGATGTGGAAGCCGGCCAAGGTGACGGTCCGGATCGGTGAACCGATCGACTTCTCCCGCTTCGAAGGCATGAGCGGCAACCGATTCGTCGAGCGCACCGTCACCGACGAGGTGATGTACGCGCTGATGCGCCTGTCGGACCAGCAGTACGTCGACATCTACGCCGCCACCCTCAAGAACCGGCCCGCCGAGGAGGATGCGGCGTCCGCAGCCGCCGACGCGGACCGCCTGCCCGACACGCAGGCCGGCTGACGCCGGCGCCGGCGGCACCGTCCCGGCCGTGACCGGGCGCCGGCGGCACCGCCCCGACTGTGACCGGGCGCCGGCGGCACCGCCCCGGCCGTGGCCGGGCATAATGTGCGCACGTGCGTTACTTCTACGACTGCGAGTTCATCGAGGATGGTCGCACCATCGAGCTCGTGTCGATCGGTGTCGCCTGCGAGGACGGGCGCGAGTTCTATGCGGTGTCGACCGAATTCGATCCCGAGCGGGCGGGGCCGTGGGTACGCCGGAATGTGCTGCCGAAGCTTCCGCCCCCCGCGCACCCCGCCTGGAGGTCCCGGACCCGCATCCGCGACGACCTGCTGTCCTTCCTGATCCCCCGGCCGGGCATCCAGCCCGAACTGTGGGCCTGGCTCGGGGCCTACGATCACGTCGCGCTCGTCCAGCTCTGGGGCACGATGCCGGAACTGCCCGACGCGCTGCCCAAGTTCACCCGCGAGTTGCGCCAGCACTGGGAACAGCACGGCAGGCCGCCGCTTCCGGCCGTACCCGACGACAATCACGACGCCCTCGCCGACGCGCGTCACAACCTCGCCAAGTTCGAGGCCATCGAGGCTGCCCGACGACGCCGCTGAGGTCCCGAGCCGAGGTCGGCGCGGGGGGTGTGGCGTCGACCTACCCGGGGGTGCGTATCCGTCGTCGCGCCGGGGCCATATCCTGATGGTGTGAACTGGACTGTCGATGTGCCGATCGACCGCTTGCCGACCCTTCCGCCGCTCCCCGACGAGCTGCGCGAACGGCTGGACGCGGCCCTGGCCAAGCCCGCCCTGCAGCAGCCGAGCTGGCCCGAGGACCAGGCGTCGGCGATGCGCACCGTGCTCGAGAGCGTGCCACCGATCACCGTGGCCCGCGAGGTCGAGGAGCTGCAGAACCACCTCGCCGCGGTCGCGCGCGGCGAAGCCTTCCTGCTCCAGGGCGGCGACTGCGCCGAGACCTTCGCCGACAACACCGAGCCGCACATCAAGGCCAACATCCGCACGCTGCTGCAGATGGCCGTCGTGCTGACCTACGGCGCGTCGCTGCCGGTCGTGAAGGTCGCACGGATCGCCGGGCAGTACGCCAAACCGCGATCGTCGGACATCGATGCGCTCGGGCTGCAGTCGTACCGGGGCGACATGATCAACTCCCTCGTCGCGGACGCGGCCGTGCGCGCACACGATCCGTCCCGGCTCATCCGTGCCTACGCCAACGCCAGCGCCGCGATGAACCTGGTCCGGGCCATCACTGCCGCCGGCGAGGCGGACCTGCACCGGGTGCACGACTGGAACCGGGAGTTCGTCGCCTCGTCGCCGGCCGGTGCGCGGTACGAGGCCCTCGCCTCCGAGATCGACCGCGGCCTGCGTTTCATGGACGCGTGCGGCGTCGTCGACCCCAATCTGAAGGCCGCCACCATCTACGCCAGCCACGAGGCGCTGGTCCTCGACTACGAGCGGGCAATGCTGCGGCTCGACAACACCGACGGGCACCCGCGGCTGTACGACCTGTCCGCGCACTTCCTGTGGATCGGTGACCGTACCCGGCAGCTCGACGGCGCCCACATCGCCTTCGCCGAGCTACTCGCGAACCCGATCGGCCTGAAGATCGGTCCGAGCACCACGCCCGAGATGGCGGCTGAGTACGTCGAGCGGCTCGATCCCACCAACAAGCCGGGCCGGTTGACCCTCATCTCCCGGATGGGGCACGCGAAGGTGCGCGATCTGCTACCTGCGATCATCGCGAAGGTGCAGGCGACCGGACGTCAGGTCATCTGGCAGTGCGACCCGATGCACGGCAACACGCACGAGGCGTCCACGGGGTACAAGACCCGGCACTTCGACCGGATCGTCGACGAGGTGCAAGGCTTCTTCGAGGTGCACAACGCACTCGGCACGCACCCGGGCGGCATCCACATCGAACTCACCGGCGAGGACGTCACCGAGTGCCTCGGCGGCGCGCAGGACATCTCCGACATCGACCTGCACGGCCGCTACGAGACGGCGTGCGATCCCCGCCTGAACACGCAGCAGTCGCTGGAGCTGGCGTTCCTGGTCGCGGAGATGCTCCGCGGCTGACTCCGGCAGGGTCTCAGGGCAGGGCGGTGAGGGTCACCGTGCCGCCCGGCTCGACCCGGTCGCCCGCCCCCGGGCTCTGACCGATCACCACCGAGCGGTCGGAGCCCGCGAACTGGCGCACCTCGACGTCCAGACCGAGCCGGCCGAGTTCGTCGCGCGCCGCGGCGACCGTGCGGCCCAGCAGTGAGGGCACCTTCACGGCATTCGACACCAGCAGCGTGACGCTGCCGCCGGCGTTGACCCGGTTCCCGATCGCCGGATCGGTGCCGACGACTCGTCCCGCATCGACGTCCGCGTCGAACACCTCCCGCGACTCGCGCACCGTGAGTCCCACCGTGTCCAGGGCCCGCCGGGCCTCGTCGACGGTGCGGCCCGCGACGTCGGG
This sequence comes from Rhodococcus sp. P14, assembly GCF_000256505.1. Classification (NCBI taxonomy): domain Bacteria; kingdom Bacillati; phylum Actinomycetota; class Actinomycetes; order Mycobacteriales; family Nocardiaceae; genus Rhodococcus; species Rhodococcus sp. P14. Next base: position 7,162 of record NZ_AJFC01000184.1, read on the forward strand.
CACATCCACCGGCGGTGACCCCTTGCTGACGATCACCGCGACTTCCGCCCCCACCGGAAGGACTGTGCCGGGTGCCGGGTCGAGCGCGGCGACCCCGCCCTCCTCGACGGCGGTGCTGTAGGCCGAGCCACCGTCCACCGGGACAAAGGTCCGGTTACGCAGTTCCTGTTCGATGACGTCGCGGTCGCCGTCACCGACGATCGTGGGCACGGTCGGCCGGCCCAGCGAGACGAGCAGCACGACCTCGTCGCCCCGGGCGACCCGGCTGCCGGCCTCCGGGTCGGTGCCGAGCACGGTGTCGACGGAGGCGTCGTCGGAGTACTCCCCCCGTACCTCGGGGGTCACGTCTGCGGCCTGCAGGGCCGCGAGCGCGGTGTCCCGATCGGCCCCGAGCACGCTCGGGACGGTGGTCATCCGCCCGGACCCGAGCCACCATCCGCCGAAGCCGACGGCCAGCGCCAGGACCAGGATCGCCAGTAGCCACAGCAGCGTCGTCCGCCGGTTCCGTCGGCGCTCGGCGGCGAAATCGGCCGGCTCGGCCCGGAGCCCCGAGGTCTCGGCACGCGGGTGTTGCTGGGTGACGACCTTGGTGTGCTGCGGACCGGCGGGGGAGAGCTGGGCGGCGAGACCCGGAGCCGCCGGAGGGGGCAACGGTCGCGACGGCGGTGCCGCTGCGCGCACGGCCACGGTCGGTGGCGCGGGAACCACCGTAGCCGTCGCCGGTTCCGCGGCGGCCGAACGATGCTGCGCGGACCGCTGCGGAGCGGGCACCCGGTAGCGGGGCAACGCCAGGGCATCGCAGACCTCGCTCAGCGCGGCGGCCATCGCCCCGGCATCCGGGAACCGCTCACCGGGCTCTCGTTCGGTGGCGTGCCGGACCAGCTCGTCGAACTGCTCCGGGACCCCGTCGATGAGGGCGCCGGGGTCCGGGACGTCCCGATCGACCCGCTGGTAGGCCACCGACAGCGACGTGTCGCCGGTGAACGGGGTGCGTCCGGTCAGCATCTCGAACAGCAGGATCCCGGTCGCGTACACGTCGCTGCGTGCGTCCGCGGTACCCGTGGTCACCTGTTCCGGCGACAGATATGCGGCGGTCCCCAGGATGACACTGCGCGACGTCGTCGTTGCCGCGGCGACCGCACGCACCAGGCCGAAATCGGCGATCTTCACCTCCCCGGCATCGGAGATCAGCACATTCTCCGGCTTGACGTCACGGTGCACCAGGCCGGCGCGGTGCGCCACGGCGAGCGCCCCCAGCACCGGCGCCGCGACGGCCGCCGCCGCGTGCGGGGGCATCGGGCCCCGCTCGCGCAGCAGTTCACGCAGCGTGCCGCCCTCGACCAGTTCCATCACCAGGAAGACGTGGTCCCCGTCCTGTCCCTGGTCGTACACCGCAACCAGACCCGGATGGGTCAACCGCGCCACCGAGCGCGCCTCGAACTCGAACCGCGCCAGGAACTGGGGATCGGCCGCGAACTGCGGATCCATGACCTTCACCGCCACCGGACGGTCGAGTCGCAGGTCCGTGCCTCGGTACACGATGGACATGCCGCCGCGGGCGATCGGTGCCTCGATGCGGTAGCGCCGTTCGAGCACCGTGCCGATCAGGCGGTCGCCTCCAGAGCTCACCCGGTGTACCCCCGTGTCCGTGCCGTCGTCTTGCTGCGTCAGGTGCGGCGTACGCGGGGAAGACCGCCGGGTTCGCCTCTGTCGATCGTAGCCAGCGCACCAACCGTCCGGTCGCCCGAGCGCGGCTCGCCGCGGTGACACCTGCGCGGCTCGCCGCGGTCACTCCTGCGCGGCTCGCCGCGGTCACTCCTGCGCGGCTCGCCGCGGTCACTCCTGCGCGGCTCGCCGCGGTCACTCCTGCGCGGCTCGCCGCGGTCACTCCTGCGCGGCTCGCCGCGGTCACTCCTGCGCGGCTCGCCGCGGTCACTCCTGCGCGGCTCGCCGCGGTCACTACCCGTACCGGCCGTTGACGGCCCGCCGCCGTGGACCCGATAACGTTGGCAGCGTGAGTGCTATCCCTTACAGCGAAGACGTCCTCGACCGCTCCGTACCCGTGCTCCAACTGGTCGACGTGGCGAAGCAGCTCGGTCTGGTGATCACCCGGGTCCACCAGCTGCTGCGTGACCGCCAACTCCTGGCGATCAAGCGGGACGGCGTGCTGGCGGTGCCTGCGGCATTCTTCGACGACGACGGTCAGATCCTCACGGGCATCCCCGGTCTCATCGCGGTGCTGCACGACGGAGGATTCCGGGACGACGAGATCCTGAACTGGATGTTCCGGGACGACGACACGCTCACGGGCGGCTCTCCGGCCGCGGCGATGCACACCCACGCGAGGCGGGAGGTCATGCGCCGGGCGCAGGCACTCGGCTTCTGACTCCGGGCGTTCAGCGCAGGCGGGCCAGCTGGGTCAGCGCAACCCGCGCACGGCGCCGGCCGGGGACCACGGCGCGCTCGTCCAGGACGCGGTAACCGCTGCGCTCGACCTCGTCGAGGATTCCGCCGTACAACGCGAAGGCGGTGCGGATGCCGGGCCGGATCCGGTCCGGCAGCAGCGCCAGACCGGGCTCGGCGCGCCGGTACTCCGCGCGCGTGAGCGCCACGAAGTGGGCCAGTGCCCGGCGCACCCGCGGATCCGGGGTCCCGCCGGTCCGCCGACCGTGCTCGAGCAGCGCGACATCGACCCCGAAGGCGGCCCACGTGTCGGCCGGCAGGTAGGTGCGTCCCCGGTCGAGGTCCTCGCCCACGTCCCGGATGAAGTTCGTGAGCTGGAAGGCTTCTCCGAGCGCCGCGGCGTAGGGTGCAGCCGCGTCGATGTCGGCCACCTCGAACACGGGCAGCAGCTGCAGCCCGATGACCGCCGCCGAACCGTACATGTACTCCCGCAGCTGCGGCATGTCGTCGTAGCGCGGGCGGAACTCGGGGGTGCCGGGAATGTCCATCCGCATCGACCGGACGAACGCCTCGAAGTACTCCAGAGGCAGGTCGTAACGCCGGATGGTCTCGGCCAGCGCCCCGACCACCAGACCGGTCGCGTCCGCCGGTCCGGGGTCGCCCGCGAGCGCGGCGTGCAGCCGGCGCTCCGTTTCGGTCACCTGCAGGGCAGCGGCGGCCGGGTCGTCGACGGCGGTCACGTCGACGATGTCGTCGACGAGACGAGCGAAGCCGTAGAGGGCGTGGACCGCCGACCGCCGCGGCCGGGGCAGGAGACGAGTGGCGAGATAGTACGTCCGGCCGTGTGTGGCCGCCAGTTCCTCGCAATAGCGGAATCCTGCGTCGGTCTCGGGCACGGTCACCTCGGATCCGGGCGGACGGTGGGGACGGGCGGTTCCCGTCGCGCGCGCAGCCGCAACGGGTCGACGGTACGCAGCGACGCGGTGGCGATCACCGAGGCGACCACAGCCAGGAGCACATGGGCGAGGTTGTACATGCCGATCGAGCCGTCGGGGTTGAAGATCAGCATCAGCCAGGTCGACAGGCCCACGAGCACCGCCAATGTGGTCGTCGACAGGGCGAAGCCCGCGGCCACCGCGAGCGGCCACGAGTAGTACCACGGCAGGGCGGCCGGCGAGAGCATCGTGATCGCGGTCAGCGTGATCACGATGCCGAGCACCGCATCGCGCTCGGTGCGCCGGAACCGCCACCACGTCACCACCATGATCACCAGCAACGCGACGGCGCAGAGCATGCGGGTGACATCCAGGATCGAGCCCAGCTGCCACGGCGTGAACCACGTGACCGCGTGCGCCATGATCGTCGGCAGCGACAGCCAGTTGATGATCTTCGACGAGCCGGACAAGGCCGTCAGCCAGCCGATGCCGACTCCTGCGAGCGCCGAGGCCGCCCCGAACACGGCCGCGAACACCAGCAACCCCGCGCCTGCGGTCTTCCCGAACAGCACGATCGGCGATGCCGGTTCGCGGCCCTGCGCCCGCGCCCGGTCCCGCTCGTGCAGAATCCAGATCCACACCAGGAAGGGCAGCGCGATTCCCGCCGATGCCTTGACCGCGGCGCCGACGGACACGAGGGCGATGCCGCCGACGTGTCGGCCCTCGAGTACGAGCACGATGCCGGCGATCATGAACCCGACCATCAGCATCTCGTTGTGCACACCGCCGATGAGGTGGATCAGGATCAGGGGGTTGAGCACCGCCAGCCACAGGGCGATGCGGGGGTTGCCGCCGAGCCGGCGTGCGAGCTTCGGCACGGCCCACGCGGTGAGCACCAGCCCCGGCAGCATCGTCAGCCGCAGCAACCAGGTACCGGTGACGACATCGTCGCCGGTCAGCGACGTGATGCCCGCGCCGAGCAGCAGATGCACCGGACCGTACGGGGTGGTGGTCGTCTTCCACACGTTGCTCACGTTGTCGAGCAGCACACCCGGGTTGACGACCGGACCGTCGAGGTACGGGTCGAAGCCGTCGCGCAGCATCGCCCCCTGGGCGAGGTAGGAGTAGGCGTCGCGGCTGAACATCGGCGGCGCCACCAACAGCGGCGCCACCCACATCGGCAGCACCGTCCACAGTTCGCGCAGGGTCACGTGCCCGGAGAGTGTGCTCCGGCCCAGCCGTACCCAGGCCGCGATCATCAGCAGGACGCCGGCCCAGATCAGGATCGTCGAGAGCAGCAGGCCGTGCCCGAACCGCAACCAGGACAGGTACAGCTCCTCGAGCAGCGGGTCCTGCCGCCGGACGCTGCCCGCCCCGAAGCCGCCGAACGTGACGAAGGCGGCGCCGAGGGCGCCCAGGAGGCCCGCATTGCCGGCCGGGCTCCGCAGGAAGTCGCCCGGTCCGCTCCGCGCGGGCCGCGAGGCGGCAGGCTGCTGTTCCGGCGGGCGCTGCTGTTCCGGGGGACGCTGCTGTTCCGGGGGACGCTGCGGTCCGGACGGATGCTGTGGAACAGCGTCGGAAGGGGCAGGGGACGACATGGTTGCGAGTTCCTCCCCCGGGAAGTCGTGGACGGTGCGGGGCCCGGGCGCGGCGCGGGCGGACAGGTGAACGAGGTGACAGTTTAGTTCAGCCGCCACCGTCCGCGGTCCACCACTCACCGCGAGGTGCGGACCCCGAGCCGCTCGGCCGCGAGCCGGCCCGACAGCACGACCGTCGGCACGCCGACCCCCGGCACGGTCCCGGAGCCCGCGAGCACGACGTTGGGATGGCGCGGATCCAGGTTCCGCCGCCGGAACGGGCCGGTCTGCCGGAAGACGTGCGCCCCGGAGAACGGGCTGCCTTCCAGCATGCCCCGGGCCTGCCAGGTGGCCGGGGTGTCGATGTGGTCGATGCGGAACTCGTCGGCGACGCCGTCGTATCCGCGCCGGCCGAGGACGGTCAGCAGTTCGGCGGCGTACGGGTCGGCCAGAGCGGACCAGTCGTACGGGGCGCTGTCCAGGTTGGGGCACGGCGCGAGCACCGACAACGGCTCGTGCCGGACGCCGTCGCGGACGAAGCCCTGACCCGGGTCGCTCAACGCCGGCCGGGTGATCAGCAGCGACGGGTCGCTCATGAGCCGGCCGCGGCCGCGTCCCGCGCTGATCTCGGCGAACGTCTCCTCCCACGACGCCCCGAAGTCGATGGTGTGGTGGTGGGTCGCGGGCCAACGCGCGGCAACGGCGGACGGCACGCTCCCGTGCAGCACCACGGCCGACGGTGACGCGAGCACGCGGCGCCGCCGACGTGGCGGCAGCAGCCTGTCCACGACCGGCAGGTCCGGGCTCAGCACCACGGCATCGCACAGCACGCGTTCCCCCGAGGCGGTGCGCACGGCGGTAGCCGTGCGGCCGTCGAAGTCGAGACCCGTGACCTCGGTGCCGAGGCGCAGGTCCCCGCCGGCAGCGACGATCGCGTCGGCCATCGCGCGGGCCAGCACCCGCATGCCACCCTCCACCGCATACACGCCGAGGGAGGTGTCCATGTGGGCGATGGCGCCGTACACCGCCAGGGCCCGGGCGGGTGCGACGCCCGCGTACAGCGCCTGGAAAGTGAACACGCGGCGCAACCGCGGGTCGGTGATCCGGCGGTTCACCTGGGCCCCGAGCCGGCCGAACCCTCCCAGCCGGAGCAGCGTCGCCAGGTCCCGCACCGCCGCGGGGGAGGCGACCAGGTCGAGGGGGGAGTCGAAGTTCCCGGCCATGAACCGGTCGAACTCGGCGTCGAAGATCTCCGCGAGCCAGGAGCGCAGCCGAAGGTAGCGCCGCGCCTCCTCGGCCCCGCACACCCGGGTGATCTCGGCGACCATCGCGTCCGGATCGGTGTGCACGTCGAGGGTCGTGCCGTCGGCGAACCGGGCGTGGTACGCCGGGGCGAGCCGGCGCAGCCGTACCGCCGGGGTGACGGACTCGAAGTCGGCGCCGACCGCCGCCAAGGCGTCGGCGATGAGTTCCGGCATGGTGAGCACGGTGGCGCCGTTGTCGATCTCGTAACCGGGTCCGGTGTGCACCCCCACCCGGCCGCCGACGGTCGCCTCGCGTTCGAGGACGGTCACCTTGCGGCCGGCGCCGAGCAGGTACAGCGCCGTCGAGAGCCCGGCCAGGCCGGCCCCGACGACGACCACGCGCTCGGCGCCCGTCACGGTGCGCATCAGGCGGCCCGCCGCGTCGCGTCGAGCGCCGCCGCCCGCAGGCGGGCCTTGCCCTCGTCCGTCGCGCCCGAGCCGTCGAGCGTCGCCAGCGCGGCGTCGGTGAGCGCGGCGATGCGCCGCTCCACCCGGTCTACGGCTCCGAGCTCGGTGATGACCGTCCGCAACCTCTCGACGTCCGCGTCGGACAGGTCCGAACCGATACTCTCGCGCAGCAGCCGGGCGGCCTCGGGATCCCGGGCGTCGGCGGATTCCAGGGCCAGCGCGTACAACACCGTCCGCTTGCCCGACCGCAGGTCGTCACCGGACGGCTTGCCCGTGACCTCCGGATCCCCGAACACGCCGAGCAGGTCGTCGCGAAGCTGGAAGGCGAGCCCGATATCGGTGCCGAACTCCCGGTAGGCGGTGATCAGCGCGTCGTCGGCGCCGGCGAGCGCGGCGCCGAGATGCAAGGGCCGCTCGATCGTGTACGCGGCGGTCTTGAACCGGTTGACACGCATCGCAGCGGGCACGGACTCGTCGGCGGACACCTCGCCCGCGATGTCGAGGAACTGCCCGCCGAGGACCTCGGTGCGCATCGCCGACCACACCGGTGCGATCCGCGCGGTCGTGGCCGAATCCAATCCGGCCTCCCGGACCATGTCGTCGGCCCAGGCCAGAGCGAGGTCACCGAGGAGGATGGCCACGGCGGTACCGAACTGCTCGGGCCGGCCCCGCCAGCCCGATGCGCGGTGCTGCTCGGCGAATTCGACGTGCACGGTCGGGAAGCCACGGCGGGTGGTGGACGCATCGATGATGTCGTCGTGGACCAGGGCGCAGGCCTGTACCAGTTCGAGTGCCGAACAGGCCCGCAGCACGGCGGGTGCGTCGAGACCGGACGGATCGCCGCCGGCGCCGATCCAGCCGTTCCACGCGAACGCCGGACGCACCCGCTTGCCGCCGCGCAGCACGAAGGACTCGAGTGCCGTCACGGCCTCGGGATAGCCGCCGCCGATCGGCTCCCCGCGGGCG